>JBDSME010000428.1:0-3922 GCA_039916065.1 Polyangia bacterium | reverse complement strand
CCGCGCACGCCGGTGAAGGCCTGCATGATGTCGTTGGCGAATTCATGGATGGCGTCCCTGACGTCGCTGGCGCGGTAGCTCTTCGACACCAGGGCATTTTCGCCGCGGGCCAGCGCGTACACCCGCCCCTCCAGCTGTCCGCCCGAGACGCGCATCTTGATGACCGCCTGGGCCCCCACCTGGGACCAAAGCGCGCTGGAGAACCCCAGACCCTCGGTTTGTAGCGCTTGCGGGAAAGAGGCGGGGTCCAGCAGCGCGAACAGGCCCGTGACGTCCATGTCCTTGGACAAGGTCTCAGTGGCGGCGCGCGCAGCGTCTGCGTCGCCCTCGGCGCGAGGCACCGCCAACTTCAACAGCTCGACGCCAGCCCCCGACAGACGAATGGCCGGCAGGTCCTCGTCCGATGGCGGCGCCTCCGCCCGCACCGGCGCGGCGGTGGCGGCAAGCCAAACCACATAGGCCACGCAGGCCAGAGTGAAGACACCGCTTGGGCGACCGGAGTGGCCGCGCTTCGAAAGAAGATTCCCCACCGGCTCGTGGTCCGATCGAAGCTTTACTTTTCGCACGCGACCCTAATACCACGGACCGTGGGGGGCGGGGGACCCACCTTGCGCGTGAGCTGAGCGGCCTGTACGCAGGCGTCGTCGACGAAGCCGTTGCCCGATGACTTGGACAACTTGATGTCCGTCAGCGTGCCGTCCGCGCTGATGTGAAACCTGATCTCCGGCGCCGTGGAGATCTGGTCAGGCGCGATGCCCGCGGGCAGATTGTAGTTCTGCAGCAGCATCCCTTTGACCTCGGCCAGGTACTGGTCGCCGACCGCCTGGTTCGATGTGCCGAACTTCGAACCATTCAACGCCCCTTCCTCAGGTTCTTCCTCCGCCATGTTCTCCAGCATGCGGGCCCGGTTCAGGGCGCTTTTCAGCGTCTTGGAGATCTTCGGGTCCTCGGGGCGGGGGGCTTCCTTGGGGGCCGGCTTGGCGTCGGGATCCTCGGCCACTTTCAAGGTCTCCACGGGCGCCTGCGGCCGCGGCGGCTGAGTGATGCGCGGCAACCAGAACTTGTCCCGAGGCTTGCCGAACTTCACCATCTCCGCCAGCACGAAGTCCCGCTGCACGATCAACGGCGGCGTGGGTTGCCCGTGAGCGATCCCCACGGCGGCCAGCACCGCGCCATGCAGCGCCAGCGTCACCAGCAACCCGATGCTGTTGCCGCGACGACCACGGCGAAATTCATCCCGCGGCACCTGTCACTACTCCAGTGGGTCGGTGACCATCCCCAGCTTGTCCACGCCGGCCTGCTTGACGGCCGCCATGATCTTCACCACGTCGCCGTACAGCAGGTCCTTGTCCGCATGCAGATAGAGCTCCTTGTCGGCGTTCAGCTTGGCGTTGTTCTTCAACATCTTCTCGACGTCGTCGAACGGGATCTGCAGCTTGCCCAGAAAAACGCGCTTGTCCTTGGTGACGGTCAGGATCAGTTTGCCTTCGTCATCGGGGATGGTCTGGGCCTTGGCCTGGGGCAGGTTGACGTCCACGCCCGTCTGCAGCATGGGGGCGGTGACCATGAAGATGATCAGCAACACCAGCATGACGTCCACCAGGGGCGTCACGTTGATCTCGGTGATCGCGCCACCCATTCCACCCCCGCCGCCGCCCATGGCCATCGCTAAAAGAACCTCCGCCGGATGATGTTCAGGAAGTCGCTAGAAAACGTCTCCATTTCCGAAGTGATGACCCGGATGCGGCGAGAGAAGTAGTTGTAGAACATGACCGCCGGAATGGCCGCCATCAGGCCGATGGCGGTCGCCACCAGGGCCTCGGCGATACCGGGAGCGACGGTGGCCAGGTTGGCGGCGCCCTTGGCTCCGATGTTCCGGAACGAGTTCATGATGCCCCACACCGTGCCGAACAGGCCGATGAAGGGCCCGGCGCTGGCGGTGGTGCCAAGGAGTGGCACGCGGCTCTCCATCTCGGTGATGGCGGTGGTGCGGGCGCGGTCCAGGGCGCGCTGGATGCTCTCGATGTCGCCAAGCAAATCTTCGCTGCCGGCCCCCGGGTCGGAGGTTTGCTCCTGCCGCCGCCGCTGTAACTTGGCCAGCTCGGTGTAACCCGCGCGAAACACCTCGCTGACGGGGGAGGGGGGGGCGGCCTCCGTCGCTCGCCAGATGTCGTCCAGGCGCCCGGTCTTCCAGAACATGTCCTGGAACCGCATGGATCGGTTGGCGGCCTTGGACAGATAGATCGACTTGGACCCAATAACGAACCAGGACAGGACCGACATGCCTATCAACAGGCCCATCACGCCCTTTACGACCGGCGAGGCGTTCAGGATCAGCGAGATGATATCCAGGCGATCACCGGCTCCGGCCTCCAAGATCAGCGGCAACATCGACATGGGCGCGGCTCTCCTACGGCAGTACGGGTTGACAGGTGATGGGTGCGGAATGCGTGACTGGCGGCGGCGGCAGACGCGGACCGCAACTTCGACCACCTTTAACTACCTGGATCTGGACTCGATCCGCGCGCTTCAACCAATATCAGAGAGGAGGCGGTTTGACACCCGGTCTGGCACCGATTTGGCTAAGGCAGCTGGCATGCACGATCGTGGGCGGACCCCGTCCGCTGACGCGCAGCCGCACGGGCGCGCGGGGTTTCGAACAGAGGCAAAACAGGCGAATTAACCTGAACCCGAATAAGGTCGTGCAGAACGACGTCTATTCGGATACCTGACCGGAGGAAGAACATGACCACGCATTTTCGCACACTGCTGTTGCTGGGATTCACGGCCCTGACCGCGTCGTTGTCGGGCTGCATCGTCGAGACCAGGAACGACCGCTCACGGCCCGACTGCGCGCCCGACCAATATTTCCAGGTCTACTGGTCGGTCGACACGGGAAATCCCAACGCCCCCTTGCTGTGCGACCAGGTCCCTCCGTCCCACGTCGAACTGTTGACCAACAACGGCACATACCAGGTCGGCGTGGGTTGCCGCGCCACCCCCTACATGGGATTCGTGTTCGACTTTTTGGGCAGCACCAACAGCGGAATTCCGGTGGGAACCTATGTCACCAGTGCGAACCTGGTGAGCGATGCCAATGGCGCCATTCTTTCCACGGCCCCAGGCAGCGGCGGCCAGTACTCGATACCGGCGTGTAATTCCGTCATTCTGTCCTTCCTGTTCTCCCTGTTCTGAGTTGAGGTTTTCCGCGGGCGGCGTTCGGTCGTGCTAGCTTTTGCAGCATGGCCGACCTCCCCAGGATTCCGAGGCGCCGCCCTCCACCACCTGCCTGGACCCGTCCGCTCATGGAGCGGTTAACGCCCACGGTCCGGACGCTGGTCATCGTCGTCACGCTGGCCTATCTGTTCTTCGTCTTCACGCCGCCGCTGAACGACTGGCTGCTGACTCACCTGGCCCTGGGACCTTATTTTTTCCGGGGCGAGCTGTGGCAGCCGGTCACGGCGTTGTTCCTGAGCACCAGGCTGGCGGGCTGGTTCTTCACCGTCATCGGACTGTGGTGGGTGGGAGCGTTCGTGGAGCGGGTCCGAGGGCCGCGTTTTCTGATCAAGCTGATGCTGGGGGCGGGGGTTCTGGCGAACGTGGTCGCCAGCCTGGTGATGCTGGTGACGCCAGGGGCGAGCCCGATGGTCAGGACCGACGGCGCCGGATTTGCCCTGACCGCGGTCTTCGTGGCGTTTGCCCGGATTTATGGGGCGCGCCCGGCGCAAATCTGGGGGGCGCTCAGCATGCGCGCCGACCACTTCACCTGGATCCTGATCGCTTTTTCGCTGATCGTGGCGGCGGCAAACCGGGATTGGCCCGGGATCGTCGCCGAACTGGCGGCCATCGGGGTGGCGCTGGGGGTTACGGGCGGGCTCGGCGAGATACGTGACCGCTGGCAGTCCGGACGCAAGCGGGCCCG
>JBDSME010000427.1:0-2884 GCA_039916065.1 Polyangia bacterium | reverse complement strand
GGCGGCGACGGCGACGGCGGCGAGTTCGGATTGAATGGGGGCGGGGCAGCCGCGCCGCTCACTGGCCCCGCCGACGGCCAGGCCGGTGGCGCTCCCGACGTAGGTGCCGAAGGCAGCCCCGATGAGGGCGGCCACGGTTGGGAGCTGTCGCGCTCCGACGGCACCAGGGCGTTTTGTTCGGGGGACCACGTGCGTCCACGGAGCGCCGGCGTGCGCGCTGGTGCCCGCACCATCGGGGCTGGGGGCGGCTTCTGCCGCGTTGGTTGCGGGAGATCGTCGCTGATGTGCCCCGGGCGTTCGGGCTCCGGCGCCTCCTGCGGACCAGCCGCTGATGGCTCTGCCGGGAGAGGAGGGGCATTCCTGGATGCGCTATCCGAGCCGCCGCTGGCGGTCGGAACGGCGGCCGGCGCCGGCTCCGTGCCTGCTGTCGCTCCAGCAAGCTCGGGCGGCGGGGCGTGAGCCGGTTCCTCCGCGGGTGGGGCAGCGTGAGGTGCCTCTGCGATACTGTCGTAGAGGGTCGACAGGTGGAGGCGCTGCCACCAGGGTGACTCCCGCCAGCTCTGGGGGGGCCGTATCCCCGCCCACCAGGCGAGCCCACCGCCCGCGCCCAGCAGGACCAGGATCGCCACCATCAAGGGCCCACGCCGTGTCGGTATCCGATCGAAGGAATCGAAATCGTGGGAGGCGGAAAAATTGCTGTCATCAACAGGCGTGCCTTTGTAACGGGTGGACTCCTGTCGATCCCCCTCCTCGAAGAACTGCTGGGTGAGAGACGGCAGCTCCACGGTCGGCTCCCGCCGCGGGAAACCACCGCGACGGTCACTGGGCGGTGCGATTTCTTTTATGGTCGCAATGTGTGGTCCGGACTGAATCGTCGCTCGCGCCCGCGCCGGCGCAGTCGTTGTTGCAACCTTGGGCATCGCCAAGGGGCCGCCGCCAGGTGTGACGCTGTCCACGCGCCCCGGTCCCGGCGTGGCGATCAGGGCTCCTCCCGCCAAGGCCTCCTCGAACGCGCGCAAAAACAGCGCCACCGATTCGAACCGATCCTCCGGTACTCTGCTCAGGGCTTTGCTGACCACCGCATCGACAGCTGGGGCGCGCCTGGCCAGCGGCATGACCGTCGCTCCCATCGCGCCGGAGGCTTCGGGACGACCGGTCGCGACGCGTCCGTGCGACAGGGGCGGATCGGTCCCGCTCAGCATGCGATAGGCGATCCCCGCCAGCGCGAACTGGTCGGCGCGCGCATCGACGTCGTCAATGCGCGCGCCCCCCATTTGCTCGGGGGCGAGATAACGGGTGGTGCGCGCACCCACTTCGTGCCCGGCGGCCACCTCGGCCGCCGTGAGGTGACAGGCGCCAAAATCCAAGACCTTGACGAATCCGGATTCATAACCGGCCAGGTCGACGATCAACAGGTTGTCCGGCCGGAGTTCTCGGTGCACCAATCCGGCAGCGTGCGCCACGGACAGGGCGGAAGCCGTGCCGCGGATCAAGGGCAGCAGTTCGGTCGCCAGGAAGGCGCCGCGCCCTTCGAGCCGTTCCTCCAGCGTGTGTCCCACGAGATATTCGGTGGTGGCAAAAGGAGTGCCGTCACGCAGCGTGCCTGCTTCGATGACCTGGACGATGTGGGGATGGCGCAGGCTGCTGGCCCAGGCGGCATCGTTGGCGAAGGAGTGAGCCACGGCAGCCGATACGCCGGTCGCTCGCCTGTACAACTTCATCGCCACCCGACCGCCGAAACGAGGACTGCGGGCCTCGTAAACGTCCCCGGAGGGGCCGAGGCGCGCGCCCAGACCGTACCCGACGACCTCTCCCTCCTGACGCGGCAGCACCCCCGGAGGTTCAGATTGCACCGGCGAGACGCCGAACTTGATCGTGGTGTTGGGACGGTCCCGCGGGGTGGCGCCGTTCGAGCCGTCCGCGCCGTCCAAACTGGTCGCCGCTCCCCCTGGCGGAATATCCCCACTTCCTTGGCGGCTCACGCCGCAGTTATACAGGAGAAACGCCGACCGGCCGCCGCTTCCGTATCGGTTGCGACAGCGGACGGCATCGGCCCCCACCCGCAACGCTCAAACGTCAAGCCCCACCGCCCGCATCAACGCCAGGGCATTCGAACGCTGGACCACGCCGGGCCGCAGCTTGTAGTCGAAACTGAGCAGTCCTTCGCGCAGCTCGTCCTGGAAGTGGTAGTTCACGGCCCGCCCCGGCAGCTCGGGTACCACCTCGGTCAGGGCAAGATCGTGCGTGCTGGCGATCCCCAGCGCGCCCAGCTCCACCAGGCCACGCAGCACCGATGTGGCGCCCAGCCGCCGGTCGTGCGAGTTGGTGCCGGCCAGAATCTCGTCAATCAGGAACAGCAGGGGACGGTCCCCGCGGGCAAGATCCACGAGCTGTCGCAGGCGTGTCACCTCCGCATAGAAACGGGAGGTTCCCGCCACCAGTGAATCCTGGATGCGCAAGGTCGCCCCCAGGGCCAGCGGTGACAAGGTCAGCTCGTCCGCCGCCACCGGCGCTCCGGCGAGAGCCAGTACGGCGTTCACGCCCAGGGTACGCATCAGCGTGCTCTTGCCCGACATGTTTGATCCGCTGAGCATGATCAAGCGCGGCCCGGCAGCGGTGCCGCCCCCTCCCAGGTGCACATCATTGGGAACACAGCCCGGCAGCAGCGGATGAACCAGCGACTTCGCCCTGAAGACAGGGGGGGCGGGCGCGTCTTCTATGCGAGGGAAGGGCCGGTTCGGGTGGTCATAGGCCAGGGTCGATAGCGCCGCCAGTGCTTCCAGCTCGGACAGCGCTTCGATCCAGGCGGCGATCCGCGGACCGTTGCGGCGGCGCCACGCCTCGATGGCGAACGCGAACTGGGGCCGCCACAGCAGGGCATAGC
>JBDSME010000426.1:0-2642 GCA_039916065.1 Polyangia bacterium | reverse complement strand
GGAACGACGCCGGGTGCTTGAAGGATTTCTCTTCCTGCGCGCGTTGCCGGCGCGCGCCATCATCGGTCCCGGCGTGGCGTTGTCCGAGCAGGGACTGTGCGCGCTGCTCGATGCCGCCACCCAGGCGCTGGCGGGTCGGTCCGCCGTGATGCGCGCCTCCGCGGCGTCACCGCTGGTCCTCCGCCACGCCTTCGATCGAGGATTCCGCGTCGATCACCTGGGCAACCTGATGGTGACGGGATCGATGACCCTCCCCCCCTCGCAACTCTACGCCTTGTTCCCGGAATCCCTGTGATCCCGGCCGTGCGGGGTAATACGGGAATTTCTAACTCCCATCCGGCGCAGCCCGGAATCGTGTTAGGAATTGGCGATGCGTCGCTTGTCACTACGCACCGATTCCGCCGGCGCTTGTTGCCCTCCGTGCTCTTCCCGCGCTTGGGTTCTGGCCCTGGGGCTTTGCCTTGGCGCCGCTGCCGGCTGTTCGTCGGCGGGCGGCGGCGGCGGTAGCGGTGGTCGCGCCGGCGTGCCGGGGACGGGCGGAGCGCAGGGGGGGAGCGGCGGCGCGCCTGCGGCGACCGGTGGGGCCACCGTTGGCAGCGGGGGCGCCGGTTCAGGAGGTACCACCACCGGAAGCGCCGGCAGTAGCGGAAGCGGAGGCAGCGGCGCCCTGACGGGGACGACCGGGGGTTCGGACGGCGGCGCGGGTCGAGGCGGCGCCAGCGGCGGTGCCTCCGCCATGGGGGGAAGTGCCAGCGGTGGTCGCGGCGGCGGCGCCGTCGGCAGCGGCGGGGTCGGTGGAGCAGCGGGCGGCGTTTCTTGCGCGGGGCGCGCCCTGTCGCTGGCCCCCAACGGAACCGGCACCGCCAGCGACGCCGCCTACTCGCGCGTGGAGATCGATCTCATGGGCGAGCTGCCCATCGGCAACGCCACCCGAACCGTCGAGTTCTGGGCCTTCATCAAGACCACCGATTGGGTAGGTGAGAAGAACGAAGTTTTTGAATACGGTGCCGCCGGGAACGCGTCGACCTTTGGCCTCGATTTTGGGACCAACGCCGTCATGGGGATGCCCGACAATCACGCCACCTTGAATCCGTTCACCGGCGGTGGATTCAACGACGACAGCACCAAGTACCTGGGCATCACCTCGGCGAACAACCAATGGGTCCACATTGCCATGACCTGGGATGGGACGGCCCTTCGCACCTATGTGAACGGCGTTCTGGGGATCGAAACTGCCGGCAGCGGCGGAACCGCCGCGCTGGCTACCGCCCGGTCACCGCTGGTCATGGGGTGCAACTTTCAAAACATGAACTGCTTTGCTGGGCTGATCGACGAGCTGCGCGTCTGGAAGGTCGCGCGCACCGCCAGCGAGATCAAGGACCACTTCAACCGCGGGCTGGTGGGAGACGACACGGGACTGGTGGGCTACTGGAAATTCGACGACGACCCTTCCAGCACCACCGCCGCCGATTCGATCGCCGTTGGCCGGACCAGGCATCCGGGCACACTCCTGGCGGCTGCCTCCGCCCAGCGCCCCCTGTTCACCTCCCCACCGATGCTGTTGCCACTGCTCTGCCCCTGAGTGTGCCCGCTCCGCGTCTTTCGCTATCGAGCGAGCGCGAATGTTGGCAGACTGTGCAACGTGCGGTCGAACAAGGTTCTGCTCATCGCCGGATTTCTCGTGATTGCCTTGATTGCGGCAATATTCGCGTTGCGGAAAAATGCGAACGAATCCGGCAAGGTCGCGGTGACCGGTGACGAGCCGAGGGTGCCGCCCCAGCCAACCAGCGCCCAGCCGGTAGCGCTCCCGGTCGCGCTGCCGCCGATTGCCCGGTCGGTCGACGCCTCGGCACAGCCGAACGCCCCCGCCCCCGCCCCCGCCCCCGCCGCCTCCGCCGCCGCGCCGGCTCCACGGACAACTGTGTTCACGGAGGCGGAAATCATGGCCAAGATCGATGAGCTCGCATCATCGGATCCGGCACAGACGTTGAAGTTGGCAAGGGACGGCAATCGCCGCTTCAGGCACAGCGCCGCCGCCCCGCAGCGCGCCTCGCACATCGTGCGTGCGCTGCTGAACCTCGATCGGCGCGAGGAAGCGCGGGAGGAGGCGCTGAAGATGGAGAAGGAGTATCCAGGTTCACCCTGGACCGACGACGTCCATCGCCACATGTTCGTGAATCCACCCACCCATCCGACCGAACGCGGGTACGGCAAGACCAAGGAGCTGGAATAGCCTCCAAGCCACGGTGTCGCGCAGCGTGTCCGGGCCCCCCTCCATCATCGTCAGCACCATGATGGCAGCTTCACTTATTCGTTTGTAGGTTCCATCTGTTCCCCGAATCCCTGTGATATGAGGGATATCCCGGCCCCCGCCGGTGTCCCCCCGGTACTTGGGCCCGTGGTATGGTTCCCCGGCGTTTGGTTGCAATCAACTATGGATGTTCGCTGCGATCGCTGTGAGACAGAGTACGAACTCGACGACGCCATAGTCACTGACGCGGGCGCTTCGGTTCAATGCACGACGTGCGGGCACACGTTCATCGTCACCAGGCGCCCCTCGTCTCCTTTGAACCATATGGGCTTGACGCCACCCCGCGGTTTGGTCGGCGCCGACGTGGGGGTGGGGATGTCCGAGCCGGGGG
>JBDSME010000425.1:0-13961 GCA_039916065.1 Polyangia bacterium | reverse complement strand
TCAAGGGACTGGAGCTGGGGGCAGACGACTTCATCGTACAGCCGGTCAGCAACCAGGAACTGGTGGCACGCATCAAGGCTGCCCTTCGGGTCAAGGCGCTATCCGACGAGGTCCAACATTACAACGTCGAACTGGAGACCAAGGTTCGCGAACGGACGCACACAGCCGAACATCTGGCGGACGAGCTTCGCGCCGAGCGCGACAATCTCCGGGAGACCTTCGACGTGTTCGACGAAGCGTTGCTGCTCTTGGATGCTCAGGGGCGGGTTCTGGTGGCCAACGCCGCCGGGCAGCGCCTGTACGCTACCCCTCTGGCCAAGGACCTGGCGGCCCTGGCGGCCGAAACCTTGCTTAGCACCGGCAAGGCTTCTCTGTCCGGCCCTGTGAAAGCGCCGATCCGGAGGGGGGCGGCACCCTCGTCAATGCCGGATCATACGGGCACGCCGGCGGACCTATCTGCAGTCATATCTGATCATCCGCTATCGCACGGCGGGCGAATCTTCGTGGGCCGCGCCTATCCGGTGAGCGGGCGCCGCGTACTGGTCTACGTCCGTGACGTGACGGCCGAGCGCGATGGGGAGATGCAGCGGCTGCAGGCGGAGAAGCTCGCCTCCATCGGTATGCTGGCCGCCGGCGTAGCGCACGAAATCAACAACCCCGCCGCTTTCGTGCTGGGAAACATCGAGGCGCTGGCCGCTCAGATCAGACAGGTCGAACGGCGACTGGGCACCGGCGTCGACCCCGCCGCCCGCGCAGATCTGGAGGCGATGATCTTCGAGGTCACAACCATCTTGCAGGAGTCGAAGGAAGGCATGGCGCGCATTCAGCGCATCGTGCGTGACCTCTCGGCCTTCTCGCACGTCGATGATGACACCCAATGTGTCACGGCGGTGAACGCGGGGGTGGAGTCTACCCTCAGCCTGTTGCGGAACGAGCTGCGACACCGGGCCACCGTGGAAAAGGACTTGCGTGCCGCCCGACTGGTCCGCACCAGCACGGCGCGGCTGGGGCAGGTCTTTCTCAACCTCATCATCAACGCCGCTCAAGCGTTGGACGAGGCCGAGGTGAAACGCAACCGCATCCTGGTGCGGACCTACGACAGCGGCGATGATGTGGTGTTCGAGGTCAGTGACAACGGCCCCGGAATCGCTCCTGAGTTGTTGCCGCGGATCTTCGATTCCTTCTTCACCACCAAACCGCCCGGGGTGGGCACCGGCCTCGGGCTGCCCATCTCCCAGGGCATCGTGCGCGCGCTGGGTGGCGAGATCACCGTCGAGACGCAGTTGGGGCGCGGGGCCACCTTCCGAGTGCGCTTGCCAGCGCAGGCCCCCGTGCGCTCGGAGGTCCCGGCAGTCGAGGCCGCTCCACTCTATCGCCGCCGTCGCGTGCTGTGTGTGGATGACGAAGCGTTGCTGCTCAAGGCCTACCGCCGCATGCTGGCCGACGTACACGAGGTGGTAACCGCCCTTGGGGGAAAGGACGCCCTGCTGATCTTGCAGAAGCAGCACGACTTCGACCTGATCTTGTGCGACCTGCAGATGCCGGAGATGTCAGGGATGGAGCTGTACTCCGCGGTCAAGGCCATGCATCCGGAGCTCGGAGATCGGTTCGTGTTCGTTACCGGCGGGGCCTTCTCGGCCGAAGCCAAGCGATTCTTGGAACAGGCCGTCACCTGCCTGAGCAAACCGTTCCGCATCGAAGAACTGCTGGCCATCATCGAAAAGAAGATCGCCGAGCGCACCGGACTACCTTCGGACCTGACCGCCCAGAAGCCGGGCCATTCCGCCTGAGCTGCGTTTGAACGCGTTGTCCCTGGTGGCGTAGGCTGGTCGTCCGTGGAGCCGGTTTCATCTCATCGTAAGCGTGTGCTGGTTGTGGCGGCGCTGTTGCGGCAGGACGGCCGCATTCTGGTGTCGCGCCGCCGTGCCGATCAGGCGATGCCCCTGTTGTGGGAATTTCCCGGCGGCAAGGTTGAATCGGGCGAGGCGCCACCGGTGGCTCTGGCGCGCGAGGTGATGGAAGAACTGGGATGCCAGGTGCAGGTGGGCCGGATCGAGGAGGTGGTGTTTCATGCCTACCCGGAGTTCGACCTACTCATGCTGGTCTACGCCTGCCAGCTGGTGCAAGGCAGCCCCAGCGCCGTGGCGGTGGCGGAGGTGGCGTGGGTAGCGCCCGCGGAATTGCCACGGCTCGACCTGCTTCCGGCTGACTTCCCCCTGGCCGAACGCCTTGCCCGCGAAGCTGCCGACTGATTGAGCGGCACGGGTGCACTCGCCCTGTGATGCTATCGGGGCCAGACCCAGGTGAACGGGAACTTCATCATCAGACCGACCTGGAAGAGGGGGTAACGACTGAACATCGTCGTGCGCGCGTACAGCGGTCCCAGGGATGCCGTGACCTGCCCGCCCAGGCGCGTGGTGCTGGGATTCCAGACGGGTCCGGCCGCGAAATCGTATTCCCGTTCGCTCGTCCGCCGAAGCTCCAGGTAGAGATCGCCGTGGTTCGAAGGCGTCGGCGCATCAGTTGCGGAATGCAAGGTGCCTCCCAGCGACAGACCCCACGATCGCTCGGGTCTCAAGAACGACGGCATGGAGGTGAAACGCCGGTCGTTATGATTGTTGTCGCTTTCCCCCCAGGCCACCGTGAGTTGACCCGCCCAGCTTGCCCACGTGCTCGCGCCCCCCGATCGGGCATGAATCCCGAGCGAACCACCGACTGCGGGAACCACGGCGAGCATGCGCTCGCCTGCTTCCGCCGCTGGCTCCATGGTGCGCTGGTCGGCGATGCGGGGAGGGGTGGTGATGTCGATGAAGCCGGGAGCGGGATCGCCGAGATCCCAGTGCGCGCACCCCAGCGAGATGGTGGAGGCGAATAGCCCCGCCAGGTATAGCCTTAGCGGACGGGCGGTCATGGGGCGCTCGTCGACCCGCCGTCTACGCCGTTCTTGTCGTCCATGCCACCCTGTTCCGGCAAAGGGCCTGGCAAGGAGCCCGGCAAGGAGCCCGGCAAGTAAAGCGGCCATTCTAGCGGTACTGACACGCCGTACGCGTTTTCGAGTTCTATGTCCAACCGTGCCACCGTGGGGTGAAGGTCCGCGCGCACCTGAAAGTTCAACCTCAGGGAAGATCCGTGCTCTGGGGTGAGCGCGTACGGCTGCGGGTCAACAGTGGCCCGAAGGGTATCGGGGCCCCAGACCAATTCGGCGGCGTGCACGGAAAACCGGCAGTCGGGCGCGTTGGTGCTCAGCTCCAGCATACCCTGGAAGACGTGGTCGTCGCCGTCAGCCCCGACCCAGTCTACCGCCACACAGGACCACCTAAGACGGGTCCAGACAGGGCCACTCGCGGTCATTTCGATCAGGTCTCGCGGGTGCCTGTCCATGAACGCGCGGTAATCCACCGTCCAGAGGGCGGTGTCACGCCGGATCTGCATGGGAAGGCGCAGGGCGGTCCCGGACTCAACGGCGTTGTTTCCCGACCGAGCGACTGGGGTCGCGGTGACGGTCAGCACCAGCTCCCCGTCTCGCGACCCGCGTCTCCAGGCGCCGAGATTATCGAACAGGAAAGGCACGTATAGGTGAACGGGCCTGCCTCCGCCGACCACGACCGGCGCTGGAAGTCGCGCAGCCAGATGTTCCGCGTCGCCGAATATAACGATGGAGGCGCGCTGGACGCGTATCGAGCACGCGGCCTCGGGGGAATTCAACCGGACGGTGACGCCCACGCCCTGGCGCCCCGACTTCACGACCCAAGCTTCGAAATCTCCGCACCCGACCCGTCGCGCGGGCGCGTCCGCCAGGTTCCAGACGGCCGGCTGGTTCGAGCGCGGAGGTATGCAGCCACAGACCAACAACGCCGTAACGACGCAGACCAGGGCGGTTGTAGGTGCCCGGTCGATCATGCGTCGCCGAATGGACGATGTTCTGTCGGGACTAGGTACGCGCGTCGCTGTTCGGAGAAGCGGCGTCTTCCGCGGCGACGTGCCCCGGATTGGTGGCGTTCGGACTGTCCGACACCTCCGAAGTGGGGCCGGGAGTAGAACCGGGTCCGCCGTCCGCCGACGCATCGGTCGCCGCGCCGCCATCGCTGGATCCGCTCGCCAGGCCATCAGGGGAAGCCGTCCCGCCGGCAAGGTGCCCTTCAGGAACATGTGCTTCGTGCAGGTGCCCTCCGTGGCGCAAGGCCTCACGCTCGGCGACCCTTGCCGCCTCGGTGAGATCCCGCTTGCACGCCCCGCAGAGGCTGGGTTCAGCCCAGTTTCCCAGATGGGTCTGCAGCTGACTCTCCGGCGGCCAGTGGATAGGCGTCTGGCATCCCGTGCACGGGATCTCCTTGGTCTTGCGATCGGTCAGGAAGGTGAGGCAGTCATCGCACCGGCGTCCCGGCGGACGAACTTCGCGGCGACGCTTCCGCCGGCGGCGCTTGCGATCGCCTGCACCTCCGGGCGCGGGCGATGCCTGGGGACCACCGTTGGCGGCCAGCCCGCCGCCGTTACCGGCAGCCGCGTCGGGCGATGCCAGCGCGCCCTCACCATCGCCGAACTGGGCCGAATCTTCTGGTACGACATCGTGCTCGTGGTCATCCGCTGCTACCAAGGTGGCCTGGCGGCGATCCGTCGTGGCGCCGTTCCGGAGTTCGGACTGGGAAGCCCGCTGGACTTGCGGCGCCCCAGGGCCATCTGCCTCTGCCTTGGGCGTGGGACGCACCCCCGCAGCAAGCTGCTGGGCCGCCGTCCAGGTCCAGGTGCCCGGGCAATGCTCGGTCTTGCAGGGGACCTGCTGTTCTTCCAGCTCCCCCATCTCTTTTTCGCACTCGGCGCAGTAGTGGGGATAGGGATCGCCGACTTTTCCGCGCACGGCGCGCGCCAGTTGCGCACCGCGTTTGTCAGTCCAGGTGCGCTTGCACCCGGGGCGCCGGCACGGTCGCTCCACATCGCGGAGGCTGGAATAAAGGTCGATACAGCGCTGGCACATGCGGTGCGGCGCCTTGGGCAATGGCTTGTCGGCGACGGCGGCGTCGAGCTGCGCCTCGCGCGGCCAGGTCCAGGTGTTCTTGCAGCCGGAGGTGCGGCAGCGCACCTCCCGATGCGCAATGGCGCCGAAGACCCCCTTGCACGACTCGCACAACCGGCGCGGCGGTTCGTTGGATTCGCCAGCGGCATAGTCCTGAATCTGCTCGTCGCGGCCCCAGGTCCATTTCTTCTTGCAACCGCGAATGCCACAAGTGACAGGGCGATCGGAGATCTTCTCGTACACGTTCGCGCAAGGGCCGCACATTGCCGGCGGAGGCACCGCCTCAACGTCTGGCGCGCCCGCGATCAGCTGCGCCCGGCGCGACAACACCCAGTGGCGCTTGCAACCCGCAACCGAGCAAGGAATCTGCCGATCGACCAGAGCGGCCAGCTTGGCCTCGTCCTCGGCGCACAGATGTGGGGGAGGGGAGCGGCGCGTGGCGAAAGCCTCGAGCTGCGCCTGCACGGGCCAGGTCCAGGTGGACGTGCACCCGGGACGATCGCAGGGACGTTGCGCCTCTGAGAGGGTGCGGAACTTGTCCCGACACGGCTCGCACATCTTCGAAGCGGGATCGCTGTCGTTCCCTTCGGAGCGGCCGCCCAGCTTGGAGACCTTGCCCGCCATCTGGATCCACGTGCGGGTGCACCCGGAGACCGAGCACGGTATTGATTTTGCGCCGAGGCGATCGGCCAGTGTGAATCCCAAAGAACCCATGAATTACCCCGAGGGGGCCCTATGCTGACCGACACCCCCCAGCAGATCAACTCGAATCTGCCGAGAAGGTGATGGGGCCGTGTCTTTTAGGGATTTTGACCCACCGGGACGGCCGCGCCACCCCCGCGCTGGCGCGGCCCCCGCGCTTGCCTGAGGGCGCCGGCAAGGGTAGACGTACGCCCGTTCCGATGCAGATCACAATCGAAGACATCTCACCCGTGGAGAAACGCGTCGACTTCGAGGTCCCCTGGACCGATGTCGCGCCCAGGCTGGACAAGGCCTATAACGACCTGCGCCGCGAGGTCCGTTTGAAAGGATTCCGGCCCGGAAAGGTGCCGCGCGCGTTGGTGGAGAAGCTGTACCACCACCAGGTGGAGAACGACGTGGCGAAGGAGTTGGTGGAGTCCACCATCCGCCAGGCCATCGCGGACAAGCAGATCCAGCCCGTGGCGCCTCTGGAGGTGAACAACTACGAGATAACGGCCGGCTCGCCGTTCAAGTTCACCGCCAAGGTGGAGGTCCGGTCGCAGGTGGTGCCCAAGGACTATTCCGGTATCGACTTGAAACGGCGACCCGTGAAGGTGGACGAGGACCAGGTGACCGCCGCGCTGGAGGGGTACCGCAAGCGGCTGACCGAGTACAAGCCGATCGAGGGGCGCACCGTGGCCGCGCCGACGGATATGTTGATGATCGAGGTGCACGGACGCATCGGTGACAACAAGGTGAAACGCAACCAGGTGGGCGTCGATCTGGAAGACCAGACGGGTGGCCCGTTGCCCGGGCTGGCGGAGCGGCTGCAGGGCATCGCCCTTGACGCCTCGGAGCTGGAGGTCAAGTACACGCTGCCCGAGGACCTCTCCCAGAAGGAGCTGGCCGGCCGCGAGGTCAACCTGAAGGTCACCGTCAAGGACGCCCGTGAGAAGAAGCAGCGGGACCTCGATGACGAGTTCGCCAAGGACACCGGCGAGGCGGAGACCCTGGAGGGCCTGAAGGACAAGCTGCGCCAACGGCTTCGCGACGCCGAGTCCCAGCGCATTGAAAGCGAGCTGCGCGGACAGCTGGTCAAGGAGGTGGTGGCGCGCAACGATTTCCCCATCGCGCCTGCGCTGGTCGATCGGCACGCCGGCGTCATCGTGAACCGGGCCCTGCAGCAGCTCATGATGGCTGGCATCGATGTGAAGGCAGGGGTGGAGGCGGGCGCCATCGACATCTCCAAGATGAAGGAGGAGTTCAAGAGCGACGCCGAAGCCGAAGCGCGCGGCACCATCCTTGTCCAGGCCATCGCCGAGCGCGAAGGGATCACCGTCACTGACGCCGACCTTCAGAAACGGATCGCCGAGATCGCGGCCAGTCGGCAGGAGAACGCCAAGAAGCTGCGCACCGAGATGGAGACGCAAGGACAGCTGCCCGGTTTGCGCATGCAGCTCGTGGAACAGAAGACGCTTGATATGCTGATCGCTCAGGCTAAGATCACCGATGAAGATCCTGCTCGCCTGATCGTCACGCCTGACGAAGCCAGAGCCGAGGGGGCGACCGAGAAGAAAAAGAGGAACCGATGAGCGATCCCCGCCGTTTGCAGTCAGGCCACTTCGATGCGCCGCCCCCGGTGTCGGCGAACTTCATCATTCCCACGGTCATCGAGCAGACCCACCGCGGTGAGCGCGGGTGGGACATCTTTTCTCGCCTCCTCAAGGATCGGATCATCTTCCTGGGGACGGCGGTCGATGATCAGGTCGCCAACATCGTCATCGCCCAGCTTCTGTTCCTGGAGAGCGAAGATCCGGACAAGGACATCATGTTGTACATCAACTCGCCAGGCGGGTTGGTGACGGCCGGGATGGCCATCTACGACACCATGCAGTATGTGCGCCCCAGCATCGCCACCTACTGCATGGGGCAAGCCGCCTCGATGGGGGCGTTTCTGCTTACCGCCGGCGCCAAGGGGAAGCGATTTTCCCTGCCGCACGCCCGCATCCTGATTCACCAGCCGCTGGGCGGTTTTCAGGGGCAGGCGACTGACATCGACATCCATGCGCGGGAGATCCTGCGAACCCGCGACAAGCTGAATGAGTTGCTGGTGAAGCACACGGGACAGCCGATGGAGCGCATCAAACAGGATACCGAACGTGACTACTTCATGAGCGCCATGGAGGCCAAGGAGTACGGCCTCATCGACGAAGTCCTGATCCAGAAGCCCGTCACCGCCCCGACCAAATAGTAGGCGGACAAGTAGGCGGATAGGTAGCCGGATAGGTAGCCGGATAGATAGCCGGGCAAGCGCGGTCGCCGGCCCTTTCGGTCGAGCCCGGGCAGGCGCGGTTTTCTTGCGCGCCCACCCCACGGGTGCGTGCTACATTTGTTGGAGTGCCTACCGATCGCAAGCGTGACGAACACGAGAATCTCTCCTGTTCGTTCTGTGGAAAGAGCCAGCGCGAGGTCAAGAAGCTGATCGCCGGGCCCACGGTTTACATCTGCGACGAGTGCATCGGCCTCTGCAATGACATCATCGCCGAGGAGATCGAGAAGGAGTCGGAGAACTTCGGTCTGGCCCCGGTGCCCAAGCCGGCCGAGATCAAGAACGTTCTTGACGACTACGTCATCGGGCAGGAGCGCGCCAAGAAGATCCTGGCGGTGGCGATTCACAACCATTACAAGCGCATCGACGCCAAGGTGGGCGCCGACGACGTGGAACTCGGCAAGTCCAACATCCTGCTGCTGGGACCCACCGGCTGCGGCAAGACCTTGCTGGCCCAGACCCTGGCCAAGATTCTAAATGTTCCTTTTGCCATCGCGGACGCCACCAACCTGACCGAGGCGGGCTATGTGGGCGAGGATGTCGAGAACATCATCGTCAATCTGTTGCAGAACGCCGACCACGACATCGAAAAGGCCCAGCGTGGCATCGTCTACATCGACGAGATCGACAAGATCGCCCGTAAGGGGGAGAACCCTTCGATCACCCGCGACGTCTCGGGCGAGGGGGTGCAACAGGCGTTGCTGAAGATTCTCGAGGGTACGGTTTGCAACGTTCCTCCCAAGGGTGGACGCAAGCATCCCCAGCAAGAATTCCTGCAGGTCGATACCACGAACATCCTGTTCATCTGCGGCGGGGCGTTCGTGGGGCTGGACGACATCATCGAGCAGCGGGTCGGTCAAAAGCAGATCGGCTTCGGCGCCAAGATCACCTCCAAGAAGGAGCGAAAGGTCTGGGACCTGCTGCGCGAGGTCCAGCCGGAGGATTTGTTGAAGTACGGGATGATCCCCGAGTTTGTGGGTCGCTTGCCGGTCATCGCCCCGCTGCATGAACTGGACGAACCGGCTTTGATCGACATCCTCACCAAGCCGAAGAACGCGCTGATCAAGCAGTATCAGAAGCTGTTCGACATGGATGGGGTCAAGCTGCGGTTCACCAAAGGAGCCATGGCGGCCATCGCCGGCGAGGCCACCAAGCACAAATCAGGGGCGCGAGGCCTACGCGCCATCCTGGAGCAGGCGATGATGGACATCATGTTCGAGGTCCCGAGTTCGGGCAGCGCCATTCGCGAGGTCGTTATCAACGAGGACACCATCCAGAAGGGTGCCCAGCCAATTTTGATGTACCAGAAAGGGGTGGCCGTAGCGGGTGATCGCTCGGCCTAACCGGAAGGAGATTCAGCCATGCGCAAATCAATCATCTGGATTCCGGTGCTGTTTGTGGGCTCCATGGTGTACTGGACGCTGGCTGTGGGCCTGGGCGGGCTGTCGCTGGTGAGCGTCACTGCCGATGTCGTCCCTTACCGCGGCTCGCTGATCGAGTCAGGGGGAGGAGACGATCAGTCGCCAGGCGACTTTTTGAGGAATCACGACGGAACAGGCGCGAAAGACACCACGTTTCAGTCCATCACCGTCAAGCTGGGCGATTCTCTGGCGCTGACTGACCAGGCCGGTGGGTCCGTCACTGTCGACCTGGTTTCAGACCGTCCGTCCCCGGGCGACGATGACATCACCGCCGAGGAGCAAGGTCGAGGGCGAGCGGACCAGAGCAGTCAAAGCACCCCGGTCGATGCGGAACGGCGTGGCAGCGGCAGGCGGTCGCGCACCGATCAGGGACCAGGCGAAGCCGCCTTTTAGGCAGCCTGCCCGTTCACGGGGACAGGCGGACTAGCCTGTTTTCGCCCCTTCCAAGGCCATTTTTTGGCCAGCAGTGACCGCCATTGCTACGATCGTTTTCGGTCGCCTGTTCTTTTTCGCGCGACCGGGAGGATCAGCATGTCCGAAGGCCACCCCACAAGCGACGACAAAATGGTTCCCCGGCGGGTTCCGCTGCTGCCGTTGCGTGACATCGTGGTGTTTCCCCACATGGTCGTGCCGCTGTTTGTGGGACGGGAAAAGTCCATCAGCGCGCTGGAAGAAGCCATGCGCGAGGACCGGCACAAGGAAGTGTTGCTGTCCGCCCAGCGCCGCGCAAAAACCAACGAACCCACGCCGGAAGACATCTTCTCGGTGGGGACGGTGGCATCGATCATCCAGATGTTGCGGCTGCCCGATGGCACCGTGAAGGTGCTGGTCGAGGGAAAACGCCGGGCCGTCATCCGTTCGTTCGTGAAGACCGAGGATTTTTTCGTGGTGGAAATCGACGATCTGGTCGAGGCGCAGCCCGACAAGGAGGGGTTGGTGGAACTGGACGCCCTGGTCCGGGAGGTGCACGCCACCTTCGACACCTACGTGAAGCTGCAGAAGCGGATCGCGCCCGAGGTGTTGCTATCCGTGCAGACCATAGAGGACCCGGGCCAACTGGCGGACACCATGGTGGGCCAGTTGCAGCTCAAGCTCGCCGACAAGCAGTCCATCCTGGAGATGAACGATCCCGCCAAGCGGCTGTCCCGCCTTTACGAGCTGATGAAGGCGGAGATCGAGATCCTGCAGGTGGAGCGGAAGATCCGCACGCGCGTCAAGAAGCAGATGGAGAAGACGCAGAAGGAGTACTACCTCAACGAGCAGATGCACGCGATCCAGAAGGAGCTGGGCGATCGCGATGAATTCAAGAACGAGCTGTCCGACCTGGAGGAGCGCACCAAGCTGAAGACGCTGTCCGCGGAAGCCTCGTCGAAGGTGGCCAAGGAGCTGAAGAAGCTCAAGATGATGGCGCCCATGTCGGCCGAGGCGGCCGTGATTCGCAATTACGTCGACTGGGTGCTGGCGCTTCCCTGGGGCGAAAAGACCGAAGACAAGCTGGATATCCGGGAGGCAGAGCGGGTCCTGGACGAGGACCACTTCGGTTTGAAGAAGGTCAAGGAACGCATTTTGGAGTACCTGGCGGTGCAGGTGCTGGTCAAGAAGTTGAAGGGGCCGATCCTCTGCCTGGTCGGGCCCCCCGGCGTGGGCAAGACCTCCCTGGCCCGGTCCATCGCCAAGGCCACGGGACGGAATTTTGTGCGCCTGTCCCTGGGCGGGGTTCGGGACGAGGCCGAGATTCGCGGCCACCGCCGAACCTATATCGGCGCGCTACCGGGAAAGATCATCCAGTCCTTGAAGAAGGCCGGCACGCAGAACCCGGTGTTTCTGCTGGACGAGGTGGACAAGATGTCCACCGACTTCCGGGGCGATCCCTCGGCGGCGCTGCTCGAGGTGCTGGACCCCGAGCAGAACGCCACCTTCAACGATCACTATCTGGACCTGGACTACGACCTTTCCGACGTGATGTTCGTCTGCACCGCCAACTACCTGCACGGCATCCCTATCCCGCTGCAGGACCGCATGGAGATCATCCAGCTCCCCGGCTACACGGAGTTCGAAAAGATCTCCATCGCCGAACGGTACCTGGTGCCCAAACAGAAGCGCGACAACGGCATCGACACCGTGTCCGTCGATCTGAACGAGGACACGCTCCGCGACGTGATTCACTACTACACCAAGGAAGCGGGAGTACGGAATCTGGAGCGCGAGATCGCCACCGTCTGTCGCAAGATCGCCCGCGACGTGGTGGCGAAGCGTGGTGACGCCGCCCGCGGTGAGGGGACGGCGGCGGTGGACACTACGTCGTGGAAGATCACCCCCAAACGGTTGCCTCGTTTCCTGGGACCGCATCGGTTCCGTCACGGCAAACATCAGGGGGAGGATGAGATCGGGTTGGTCAATGGTCTCGCCGTCACCATGCACGGCGGCGATCTGCTGCAAACCGAGGTCTCCATCGTGGCGGGCAAGGGGAAGATGGTGCTGACGGGGAAGCTCGGCGACGTGATGCAGGAATCAGCACAGGCTGCGATGAGCTACGTCCGGTCGCGCGCGCCGTCGTTGGGGCTGGAGAGAGATTTCTACTCGCGCGCCGACATTCACGTGCACCTCCCCGAAGGGGCCATACCCAAGGACGGCCCCTCGGCGGGCATCACCATGTGCACCGGGCTGGTGTCGGCGTTGTTGCGGGTGCCGGTTCGCAGAAATGTGGCCATGACGGGCGAGATCACGCTGCGCGGGCGAGTGCTACCCATCGGTGGCCTCAAGGAAAAGATCCTGGCGGCCCACCGCGCCGGTATCACCACGGTGATCATGCCCAAGGAAAACGCCAAGGACCTGCGAGACATCCCCAAGAAGGTCCTGAAGGCAGTGCGCATCTGCTTGGCGGAGCACATGGATGAGGTGCTGCGGGTGGCGCTGGTGCTGCCCAACCCCGACGAGTTCCTGAAGGAACGTTCGCAAGCGGTGGACTGGCGCGTGCCCACGGAACGGCGGCTCGATCGCGATCGGCGCGAGGAATCCCGGATGCCCGTGGCCAGCGCGGTTCCCCCGGCGACGGTGGTCGATCCCAACGTGGGAACGATCATCACCCCTCCGGGAATGCCCCCCTCCGACATCGATCCCCCGGGCGGCCCGGGTGGCTCCGGCGAAGCCGAGCACTAGGGGGTGTCCCTAGTTGAACTCCTACTGCGACCGCGAAATGCTTGCTGCAAACGACGTCCTCGCCGCTCCGCTGCTCGACATACCACCAGTATGCCTCCGCTGCTCGCGGCTCCGGGCGTCGTTTTCGCTGCGCTTTCGCGATCTCGCGACGGCATTTAATTAGGGACACCCCCTAGATGCCTTACCTGAAGTCGGTCTGTCGCGACGAATATTTTGTTTGCCTCCCTCCCGTTTCGCGGGCGAGCTTCACTCGGCTTTGCCGGGTGAAGCGAGGGGGGACCGGGGGCATGTGAGCGGCAGCGAACCATGCCCCCGTAAGACAGATGCCAGGGCTAGCCCTCCCGCGAGCGGCGAAGCCGCTCTAGCGTGTTTGGGCGCGGCGACCGCCGGGCGCCAGGTCAAGAAGCCAGCGCGAGAGGCGCCCCCGGTAGCCGGGACCCCAACCTCGGTTGATGTGCCGGACCACGCCGGTCGCATCCACCAGGAAGGTGGTCGGCAGGCGATGGGCGCCCCAGCGGCGCGCTGCCACGCCCGCGGGATCGAGGGTGACGATCGCCTGCGGCGGCAGGGAAGCACGCGCCGCCCAGCGACTGACCGCCTGGGGCGACTCGCTCAAGTCTACGAGGACGATGGTTAGATCCGCGGTGGCGGGAGCTTCGGCGCGCGCCGCTTTGAGGTCTGCCAGGGCGCGGTGACAGGGTTCGCACCAGGTGGCGAAAAAGTCCACCACGAAGGGACGTCCGGCCAGCCGCGCCTCGTTCACCAGCGAGCCATCGATCACGTCGAGCTCCAGTGTGGGGTGCGGGCGCCCGATCTGCGCGGGCCCGGCGGCGCTGACATCCCCAACCGGGTTTCCGCTGTCGGTGTCAGGCGTGGCCATCGCGCGCGCGTCCGCCGCCTGTCCACCTGCGCCAGCGACCGGGAGCAGGCTCATCAGCAGCATCGCAACGTGGGTATGGACCATGAGATTGAATACTGAGGAGAGGGAGGGATTCGAACCCTCGGAGCTTTCGCTCGGCGGTTTTCAAGACCGCTGCCTTCGACCGCTCGGCCACCTCTCCGGATGCCAGTTCCTAACACAGCTCGGCGCCGCTAGGGGTCGCGACCGAAGGTCGCGAGGTGGGGAGGCAGGGCGTGCAGGTCCCCGTATGCAGCCTGCGTTTACGGGGACAGGCTCCAGGGGGCGCGACCGAACGCTCCCAGCAGCCCGGGCATTCCTGAAGTCGAGGGCACGAGTGGCGTTCCTCTGCGCTCCGTGTTACGGAATGCCGGACAGAGAAGTACTGGAGAGGTGGCCGAGAGGCCGAAGGCGGCGGTTTGCTAAACCGTTATACGGCCTAAAAGCCGTATCGAGGGTTCG
>JBDSME010000424.1:0-3188 GCA_039916065.1 Polyangia bacterium | reverse complement strand
GGGCGCGGCCCGCGTGTCGCGCGGGTAAGTTCGGCGTCGAGGTTGACGAGTGCGTCAGTTTCCCGCACGCTCAACGGGCCTTGAAACAGCGCAGTTTTCTACACATCCTGGGCGTCGATCTGGGTGGCGGGAAAGGCAAAAAGACCGCCGTGGCCACCCTGCGCGTCGATCAGCGAGACGGCGGCGCGACGGTCGTTGACATCGCTCCACGCGGCGGGACATTGCCGCTCTATGACCAAACGCTGCTGGAGCTGCTGGGCGCCTTTGGCGAGGGGACCCTGATTTGTGTGGACGCCCCGCTGACCTTGCCGCCATGTCTGCGCTGTCAGGTTCCGGTTTGTCCCGGCCAGGAGCGCTGTTCGGACAGCGCCGTGGTGGAAATGCGGCGGCTCACCAACGCCAACGCCGCGCCGGGAGATCGCGACGGCCGCCGCGGAAAACCATCGATCACGCCGTACACCCAGCGCGCCACCGAGGTCCATCTCTTCTTCGAGCGCGGTTTCAATCCCCGCGAAGCGCTGGGCCAGGGCACCGGTCCCCTGGCGGCGCGCGCGGCGCACCTCACCCGTGCGTTGGCCGGCCGGTTCCGACTCAATGACAACTTGATCGAGGTATCTCCCAAGGCCACGCTGACGGCGCTGGGGTTCTCACGCCCCTACAAAAAGCACCTGCATGAGCGACAGACCCGGGCAGAGATTCTGGAGGCGTTGGCGCCCGACCTCCGCTTTGGCCCCGGCGTGTGGCGGGAGGTATGCGTCCAGAACGACCACCTCTTTGATGCGGTGATCTGCGCGTTTACCGGTTACCTGTGGAGCCGCGATCGCTGGACTGAACGAGACACCACCAGCGCTGCCTTACGCGGCGACGGCTGGATCTGGGTGCCGCCAGCCGAAGACACCGCGGTGGCGGATACCACGGACGGGGTGCGCCGCGCCGGCGCCAACAGCTGACCTGACCTGATCTGACCTGGCAAGAGCTGATCTGGAGGTGACCGGGAATCAGCGGACGCTGGCGGCGGGCTCATCAGCGATCGGATGATCCTGCGACAGTTCGTCAGGGTCGTCGAAATCCAGGGGGCGCCTCTCCGGCACCGCCTGCAGCAGGGTGCTGGAGCCTCGGTCCCGAAGGAACTCCAGGAAGGCCAGTGCCGACGGCATCTCGGAAGCAGGGATCTCGTCCAGCAGGTCGCGGGCCTGACGCCGCAGAATCTCCCCGGGCGCCTCACCCGAAGGGAGCGCGCGAATGATCTCCGCCGGCTCCTCCGGTTGCTCCACCCGGCCCCAGGGCGGGGGATTGGCAACCTCGATCTTGGTGTGCTCGACCCAGGTCTGGATGTGGAAATGCAAAACCTCGGACCTGTAGGCGAACCACCGTTCCCGCTCCGCGGGAAATGCCAGCAACACATCCTTGAAGCGACGAAACGCCCCCTTGCCATCAATGGCGATGAGCAACCGCTCGCGCAGAGGCGGATCAGCCACCGATGACACGAATCGTTCCATCCAGCGGTATTGCTCGCGAGATGAGGCGGGATCCACGCGCAGATATTGGGTCGCATTCGCCGCGACTTTGGCGCGACGGGCGGCGGCGTCGGGCTCGCCGTCCACAATGGACAACAGATCCCCGTTCTCTAGATCGAGAAAACTCTCCTGATCAGGAGAATTGCGTTCGAACGCAATTTCAAGATCACTCCAATTGACGGTAATCGGCGGCATGACCAGCTTTCTCCGGCCCCCTCCTCCCAGGAGAACGCGCGGCAGGCTATAGGCCGATCTTAGGGGGTGATGTCGGTCATTTCAACCACTGTAGTTTCTATTTCGTCCGTCTAAGAGTGGCGGAAACGAACTGCCGGCAACGGTGAACGTGAATATTTATTCCAGAAACCAAATATTCATTCCCGCTCCAACAATGGAACGTACAAAGCGTCATCGGCACGAAGCCCGATGTTCGTCCTTGAGCGCGCTCCGTGAAGCTTGGCGCGGGTGGCGATCTGACAGCGGCTCGCGCACCTCTGACGTACCTGCCTGCCGGCAGCGTCAGACCTTCAGCGCGATGGCGAATTTCAGGTAGTTTCCCTCCGGAAACCCTGGCGACACGGGGTAGTCGGGGGGTAGCCCCACCCGCTCCACGATGCGCAGCTCGGCGCGGCTGGTGACGGCCCCCTCGGCGAGCGCACGGTCCAGATCGAGGGTGGTCAGCTTGGCGGAGTTCGTGGCGAAGGCCAGGAGACCGCCCGGCTCGAGAACACCGGTGACCGCGGAGGCGAGCCGCGCCAGGTCCTTGGCCACCGAAAAACTGCCGGCGGGCCCCTGTGAAAACGACGGAGGATCGCAGATCACCAGATCGAAACGGCGTCCTCTCTCGATGAATCGTTCGACGGTCTTCAGCGTGTCAGCGGTGATCGTCTCCATCTTCAAGGGATCCAGGCCGGACAGCTCGAAGTTGCGCCGCGCCCGCGCGTGAGCCTTGGCCGCCAGATCCACGGCGACCACCTCGGAGGCACCCGCTTTGGCGGCTGCGACGGAAAACGCGCCGGTATAGGAGAAGAGGTTGAGTACCCGGCGGTTCGCAGCGCGCGCGGCGACGGCGACCCGTCCCAGGCGCAAGTCCGGAAACAGCCCCACTCCCAGCGGTGCTGTCACGTCGATCCCGTAGCGGCACCCCGCCTCCTCGACCACGAGCTCGATTGGCGCCTCGTCCCCACGGGCGCGTACCGCCGGCTCGGGTGGCGACTGCCCCGCCAGCGGACGAACGCGCCGCTGCTCGTAGATGCCACGCGGTTGAACGGCGGCCTCGATGGCGTCCAGCAGCTCGTCGCGCCAGGGAAGAGCTCCCGCCGATAGCCACTGCACCACCACGAATTCTCCGTGGCGATCGACGGTTACCCCGGGCAGGCCTTCGCTGTCGCCAGCGAACAACCTCACGGAACCGGAGCGAGACGGTCCCATCAACAACCAGCGAATCTGCACCGCCCTGGTGAAGCGCGCGGCTATGGCGCCAGCTCCCGGGGTGACATTCTCGGAGGGCTCGCGCGTGAGCATGCGGATGGCGACCGGGTGATCGCGGTCGACGTATCCGCGGCCCACGAAGTCGCGGTTGCCCGACGACAGTTCGACCACCGTGCCCGTCGGCTCGACCACCTCGCGGGTTCCCAGCGCATCCCGAAATACCCAGGGGTGGCCGGCGCGGAC
>JBDSME010000423.1:0-2614 GCA_039916065.1 Polyangia bacterium | reverse complement strand
GGTGGTTCACCTCCCAGGTCGCTCCGTAGGTACCGTCACCATAGAGCTCGTTGCCGATCTCCCAGTAGCCAATGTCGTAATGATGCCCTCTGGTGGCCGCACCGGGATAGGTTGGAACTGGCCCTCGGTAGTGGTGTCCGCCTTTGTTTGCGTATCGCACCCATTCGGCCGCTTCCTGCGCGGTCCCGGATCCATAGTTCACCGTGATCATGGGCTGGGCCCCCACCCTCCCGACCACCGACATATACGCGTCGAAATTGGCGGTGGGGTCCGTGCCGCCCTGGTTGGGATCATCAGGAGTATTCGACAACCAGTGGTAGTTGTCGGATGTCGAGCCACCCGGATAGCGCATGACCTGGAGGCCCGCCGAACGCAACAAACCGGGCACCTCCGGATCGATGAGATTGCCGTCCCAGGCCGCCGCGTTCGCACCGACCGCAATCGACGACAGCTTCCCCAGGTTCGTACCGCCTTCGACCGTGGCGATACTGAATGTGCCGGTGGTGTCACCACCGACAGTCAGGGCTGCGGTGACGGCGGCGACGTCATCGTCCGTCCCCGCGGCCTCCCCATCGCATGCCGCAGTCAGCAGTGCCCCCGCGCCCATCCCAAAGGCGCAGACCAACGTCCAGCCTATCGTCCTCGCGCCATGTACCAACGATCGACGGCAATCGTGGTTGTTGAAAGTATCTTCTCCGACGGTGTCGTTCTCCATGATGACTCCCTCCCCCCCAAATAGACAAAAAACTCAAACCTCTCGAGCGCGTGATGATTCCTGCGCCGGAGGATCTGGAGTTTGCCCCACGCGTCTACAAGATTGCCACTGGTCGCTATAGGCCGGCCGATATAGACCGGTCGGCGGATATGCAGGTCACCGGAGTTGGCGTCAGTCACCGGGAGAACGAGACGCGTCGGATGGAGAATCGGCGGGCATGGGTGGCGGTGGGACATCGGTGATGTCGCCGTCGGTGACGCCACCGTCTTCGTCGGGATCTTCGGGCGGCGGCACGATGGGCTTCTCTCCGGGACAGGACAGCAGAGGGGCGCGGGCGCGCACCTCGACGCGCGCCTGATCCGCGTCACCGGAGCCGGGATTCGCGCGCAGACAGGCAACGAGATTGCACCAGCGTGGATCGTCCACGGGCGCGAGCTGCGCGGCGCGCTCCCAGGCCAGGCAGGCGCGCCGTCCTTCGCCCGTGATCTCCCACACCCGCGCCGCGCGCTCATAGCCAGCGCCGCGATCGGGCGAATAGAAGACCAGGTCGACCAGCTTCCGCGCCGCCCCGCCCACGCGCCCCGCCCGCGCATCGACCAGCGCCGCGAATTCCAGCGAATCCGGAGCCGTGGGATCCTCCGCCAGCAGCCGGTCGGCCCACTCCCGCGATCGCGCTCCGGGAAGCGACAGTTGCCGATACCGCCTGGCGAGGGGCAACAACGTTCGCGCCAGCGTCGCTCTCTGGTACAGGCGCGCGTCGGGAGCCGGCTCTGGCAGCACGACGGCCGGCGGCGCTGCCGTCTCGCCCGGTGCTGGAGGCGGCTGGGGCGGCGGTAAGGCGAACGTGTTGGCGTCGGGCAGGGCCTGCAGCCGCGTCAGCAAGTCTGGCGGACCGTAGACCCGAGCCGCCGTCCAGCCGCGCTGAAGCAGCTTCGGCTGCAACTCCCCCTCGCCGTCCAGGTAGGCGGCCGTGAAGGGGGCCAGAGCGCGTTCGGGCAGCTCGCTCAGCGCCCGTTCCAGCACCTGTCGCTCCAGATCGCCGGGCGACGCCCCCCATGCCGCACGCATACGGAAGAGCATCCCGGCAGCGCCCAGACGGTCGGCGCGGCGATACTCCTCCTCCGCGCGGGCGTTCTCGCCAAGCGCCAGCCAGACGTCTCCCGCGGCGCGCTCCGCGTTGCGAAGGGCGGAGGCCAGGCCGCGGGCCCGGCTGGGATCCAGGTCGACGATGTGGCGAAGGTCCTGCGCCAGCGGCAGCGGCCGCCGCAAGGTTATCCAGTCACGCGCCCGTTCCTTCAGCAACTCAAGGAAGCGCCGGATGTCGTCGTCATGTAGTGCCCCCCGGCGCTCCAGCGCCGCCAGCTCGTCCAGCTCGATCACCTTCTCGCCGCGCCGCCGCGCCTCCTCGTACCGCTGCCGGTGCGTCGCAACCGTCTCGGCGCGGCTGGTGGGCGGAACCACCTGTCGATCATCGAGCGGCTGTCCGAGAAACCATGGCGTCCCGGCGCAGGCCCCGCCTCCCGTCACGGCAGCCAGAGTAGCCAGCGCCAGCAGCGCGCCGGCTAGTCCCCTCCAGGGGACTGGCACATCGCCGGCTGGCTTGCCTTCAGTGGGTGGCGCCGTCACTGGTCGCGCCTCCCGGGAGCAAAGCCGACGGCCAGGGCAGCGCCACTCGCCAGCGTGCCGGACAACACCGAGAGGAACAACATCCCCACAGGTAGGTTGGCCACCGCCGGAAAGATGATCAGCGGCGCCGCCGGCGCCAGCGCCGCCGGCCACCAGGCCAGCGCGGCAAGACCGCCGATCGCCTCCAGCAAGAGCGCGGTGAACAGAGCAAAGATGATCAAACCTACCAACACCAGCGGCATCCAGGCCACGGACAGCGCCTGGTCGCTGGGG
>JBDSME010000422.1:0-2846 GCA_039916065.1 Polyangia bacterium | reverse complement strand
ACGCGGCGCAGTCCGGGGGCCAGTCGGTGAAGACCAGGACCGGTTCGTTGATGGGCACGCCGCTGTACATGTCGCCCGAGCAATGCCGCGGTTCGGGAAAGCTCGACCACCGCACCGATATCTATTCGCTGGCTGTGATCTTGTTCGAGATGATTTCCAAGCGCCCACCTTTCGTTGCAGAGGGGGTGGGCGAGCTGTTCGCCAAGCACATGCTGGAGCCCGCGCCATCACTGGCGGAGTTCGCGCCAGCGACCCCTCCCTACATCGTCCGCGCCGTGGCGCGCGCGCTGGCCAAGGATCTCGACGACCGTTTCTCCGACATGAACGCGTTCCGCGACGCTCTGCACGGCCAGTCCGACGTGGAGGTTTCGCAGGCGGCGCGCCCGCGGCGGGCGGCCGGGGTACAGGGAACGCCAGGGCCGCGGCCACACCACCCGAGCGCACAAGATCGCGAGCTGCCCCCCGAACAGACGACCCTCTCATCAATGGTATCCGAGCTGGAGGGCGGGGACCTGAACGACTTCCCGACACGCAGCCGCAAGGGGCTGCTGATCGGTATCGCGCTCGCGGCGACCGCGGTTCTGGCCGGGGTGATGGTGCTGCGCAAGAACCGCACCGCCGCGGTCGCCAACGTCTCGGCGGCGCCCTCCCCGGCGACGGAAACGGCGCCAGCGCCTCTCTCCACACCTTCGCTATCGACGCCCGCGCCCGCCGCGCCCGAGTCGGTCACAATCAGGTTCCAGGCGGAGCCCGTGGGGACCCACCTGCTCCGAAAGAAGCCCGACAGCCGCGAACTGGAGGATGTAGGAGACGTTCCGCTGGAACTGAAGCTGGCAAGGGGCGCCGAGGCCACCGAGTTCGTCTTGCGGGCCGAGAACCACAAGGACCGTACCGTCACCGTGGAGCCTTCGCGCGATCAGGTGGTGCACCTCGCCCTGGAGCGCGCGTCTTCGTCCGCCGCCGAAAAGGAGCGAGACCGGCGCGCCAGGTCCACGTCCTCCCGCCCCGCCAAACCCAGACGCCCCGTCATCGAAGACGGCGACGGCCTGGCCGTACCGAGTTTCTAAGCGGCTCCGCCGCCGCAAGGGGCCTGGGAAGGCCCCCTGCGAGACCCCCTCGGAGTTGCTTGACGGCCTGGCCGGTCCAGCAAAGCTGGACCTCCCTGTGCCCAATCGACTTGGCGATCGCCAGAAACGCTGCCGAGCGAGAACCGGCGTACGTTGCCTCTGGTCGGCACTGATGTACGGGTCTGTACCAGGTCGGCGGCCGGAGGACGCCGGGTGAGGGGCGACCGGAGGAGCGTCGCGCCTTCTTCGCTACTCCGCTTCGGGGAGGCGGCGGCGGCGGTGGCGGCGGTGGACCAGGAGGTCGTCTAATCAGGAACCCTCGGAGGGTTCCTGCAACCTCCCGCGATGAGCTCCGGCCGGCAAGGCCGGCCTCCGCTCGACGCGATCAAGACCCCGCGTACGTTGCTTCTGGTCGGACTGATGGGACGCCTTCCGCTGGAGTCCGGTCTGCACCTCTCCCGGGAGGGGCGCGGGGCGCTATTCGGATTCGGGGAGGCGGCGGCGTCGGTGGACCAGGAGATCGAGAAAGCGCTCCGGAGCCAGGAGGACGCGGCTGCGGCTCTCGAGATAGCGCCGCCGCTCGATGGCGAAGATGCCGCTGGCCGCCACGCCACCGCCAGCCAGTGCCAGCATGTCCCCGACCCCGAAACCGGGAATGAGGGCGGAGCCTCCCAGTCCGATCAACGCGAACGCAAGCACGGAGCGGATGCCCATGTGGGTGAGGCGCTCCCGCCGCATTTCGCTGACGTCGATGTGGAAGGTGACCGCCGTGGAGTCGCCCTCGGACACGATGCTGGTCTCCACGTGATTCACCAGGCTGAACCCGTAACGCTTGGAGAAGTCCAGAGACCGCAGCAACCCCGGCCAGATCCCCTGCGCGCGTTCCCATTCCACGCGATCGCCGTGGTGGCGGCGCACGGTCATGAGCTGATCGCGCAAGAAACGGTCGACCGCCCGGCGCACCGTCTCGGTGGGGGCCGGGACCACGCGCGTGACCACGATGTGGCTTGGCCCCAGCGCGCGCGCCAGCGGACCCGACTCCGGCTCCAGGAGCACGCCGCGGCGGACCTCCACCAGGGCGGCCACGATGGCATCGTGCCGCAGTCCCGCTTCCAGGCCCAACCGCACCACCTCGTCCGGGGTCATGCCCGGCTCCAGCGCCCGGGTACCAAGGTCGGCGTCCGGCAGCCCCCGCAAGGCTTCGCCGGGGCCGCTGTCGATCTCGGCGGCGCGCCGGAGGACCTGGTCTACCTGTTCAGGCGAAAGCATCTCCGCAGACAACTTGTCTACAAGTATAGCCACGGAAAGTCCTCAGTGGGCGCGCCGGCGAAACACCAGGCGCATCACCAGTTCATAGATGCGATCGGGCACCAGCCGTCGCAAGTAGGCGGCGGAAAACGAGTTTGGTCCCACCGGCCAGCGCAGGCGCGGTCGGGCGCTGGTGGCGGCTCGTTCGATCACGTCGATGAGCGCCGGCAATTCCGCGCGGTGCACGCGTTTCGCCTGGTGCTCGTACGCGGCCACCAGCGCGGCGTAGGGTGAGTCGCTGGCGGCTGCCGCGGTGGCCTTCACCTCGTTGTCGTGCAAGGCGGTGCGGAACGGCCCCGGTTCGATGAGCGCCACCTGGATTCCCCAGGCGCTGACCTCGTAGCGCAGGGTCTCGGTCCAGGCTTCGATCGCCCACTTGGAGGCGTGGTAGGGCCCCACCGCGGGCAACACCACCAGCCCCGACACCGAGCCGATCACGATGACGCGTCCGCGACGTCGGGCGCGCATGGC
>JBDSME010000421.1:0-4185 GCA_039916065.1 Polyangia bacterium | reverse complement strand
GGGAGGGAAGAGGGAGGCGGGTGGTCTTGCGGTGGTCCTGGAAGCCGTTGACGAAGTGGGAGAAGATGACGTAAGTACCGACGTCCTCTAAGTTTTGCCGGTGTAGCTCAGTGGTAGAGCAACGGTTTCGTAAACCGTAGGTCGACGGTTCAATCCCGTCCACCGGCTCCAGATTCACGCGTGGAAGCGTGGAAGCGTGGAAGCGTGGCAGGGTGGGGGCGGCGCCACGATGTCCGCAGGGCTGTGGTCCTGGTGCGTCCGGTGATTCAGGATGGTTTCGTCACGATGCCGATGATGCGCCCCGGTTTGTAGATGAACTTGGCGATGGTCCGCCCCTCCAGGTGACGGCTGACGTTCGCCACCGCCAGCGCCGCGGTCCGTGCCTCCCCCTCCGAAGCATCGCGCGCGATCTCCACCATTCCGCGCACCTTGCCGTCGATCTGCACCGCGATGGTGGCAAAGGCATCCTGCGTGAGCGCGTCGTCGAAAACCGGCCAGGTGGCCTGGATGAGGAATGCTTTTTCTCCCAGGTGCTCCCAGGCTTCGTCTCCGAAGTGAGGTGCGAAGGGACCGACCAGCTTCACCAAGGTCACTAAATCCTCGCGCTGGGGCGGCTGCGCCCCTGGAGCGCCGGAGGTGAGCGCGTTCAGGTACTCCATCATGGCCGCGATAGCGGTGTTGAACTGCATGCGCTCGAGGTCGGCGGTGACGCGCTTGATGGTCTTGTGACGAATGGTGCGATGCGGGTCTGGTTCGCCAGCAGCGGCCGCCGCGTTGGTCGAATCAAATTCCTCAAGCAGCCGCCACAGGCGCTTGAGGAACCGATTGCATCCTTCGATGGCGCGCGGATCCCACGGCTTGGGCAGCTCGAACTCGCCCATGAACATCTCGTACAGACGCATCACGTCCGCCCCGTACTGGGCAATGACGTCGTCAGGCGTGACGCCGTTGAGCTTGGACTTGGCCATCTTCTCGACCGACTGCTTGATCGGTTCGCCGGTCGCCTTCAGCACCGCCTGGCCGTCGCGCCATTCCACATCCGCTAGCTCGTGATAGCGGCCCATCTGGTCCTGGTACGAATAGGCCAGCACGGTCCCCTGGTGTCGCAGCTTCTTGAAGGGCTCCTTGGTGGTGACGACCCCCAAGTCGAAGAGCACCTTGTGCCAGAAGCGCGCGTAGAGCAGGTGCAGGACCGCATGTTCGGCGCCGCCCACGTACAGGTCGACGGGCATCCACTGCTTCTCGGCGGCGGGATCGAAGATCCGTTCGGGGTTGTGCGGATCGAGATAGCGCAGGTAGTACCAGCACGAACCCGCCCACTGCGGCATGGTGTTGGTTTCACGCCGGGCCGGCCCCCCGCAGGTGGGGCAGGTGGTGTTCACCCAGCTCTCGATGGAGGCCAGCGGCGACTCTCCGGTACCGGTGGGGGCGTAACGCTCCACCTCGGGCAGCCGCACCGGCAGCTCAGCCTCTGGCACCGCTACCGGGCCGTGGGTGGGGCAATGAACGACCGGAATGGGCTCGCCCCAGTAGCGCTGCCGCGAAAAGACCCAGTCGCGCAGTCGATAACTGACGGTTCCCTTGCCGATGCCGCGCCCCTGCAAATCGGCGATGATCTGCTTCTTGGCCTCGGCCGTGGACAGGCCGTCGAGCGGGCCCGAGTTGATGGCCCGCCCTTCGCCGGTGAACGCAACGTCGCCGGGCGCGGCGGGCGCGCCGTCGGCAGGGGCCACCACCTGGATGATGGGGATTCCGAACTTCTTGGCAAAGGCGAAGTCCCGATCGTCGTGTGCGGGAACCGCCATGATGGCGCCGGTCCCGTACGTGCTGAGCACGTAGTCAGCGATCCAGATGGGTATCTCGGCGCCGTTGACGGGATTGACCGCCGTGGCTCCGGTGAACACTCCTGACTTGTCCTTGGTGAGATCGGTGCGTTCGAGGTCGCTCTTGTGGCGAGATTGCTGCTGATACGCCGCCACCGCCGCGCGCTGAGCCGGCGTGGTCAACTCATCCACCAGCTGATGCTCGGGCGACAGCACCATATAGGTCGCCCCGTACAGCGTGTCGGGGCGCGTGGTGAAGACACGGATTTCGCGGCCAGCCGTCGGAGGCGCGGTCTTGAACACCACGTCCGCCCCTTCGCTGCGCCCGATCCAGTTGCGTTGCATGGCCAGCGTCGACTCCGGCCAGTCCACCTCCGCCAGATCCTCCAGCAGGCGGTCGGCGTAGCGGGTGATGCGCAGCAACCACTGGCGCATGTCCTTGCGCTCCACGGCTGTTCCGCACCGTTCGCAGCGCCCCTGACTGACCTCTTCGTTGGCCAGGCCGGTCTTGCAGGAGGGACACCAGTTGATGGGGATGGTCCCCTCGTATGCCAGGCCCAGGCGAAAGAGCTGCAGGAAGATCCACTGTGTCCACTTCATGTACGCCGGATCAGTGGTGTTGATTTCACGATCCCAGTCGTAGGCGAACCCCACCGAGTCGGTCTGCCGCCGAAAGGTGGCGATCGCCTGTTCGGTGGTGAGGCGCGGGTGGACCCCGTGCTTGATCGCGTAGTTCTCGGCCGGCAAGCCGAAGGCGTCCCAGCCCATGGGATGCAACACGTTCCACCCCTGCATCCGCTTCCAGCGGGTGATGATGTCGGTGGCGGTGTACCCCTCGCAATGGCCGACGTGCAGGCCGGCGCCGGAGGGATAGGGGAACATGTCGAGGGCGTAAAACTTGGGACGGCTCGGGTCGAAGGTGGTCTTGTGCAGGCCGGCTTCTTTCCACCGCGCCTGCCACTTCGCTTCGACGATCTGATGGTCACTGGGCATTTGCCACAATCCTAACCTTTAGTCTGGGGTGCGTCCGCTGCGTCTCGCTCGCTGCCGGCGGCCGACCGTCGGCAGCCCACGACCCGCCGCCCGCCGCCCGCCGCCCGCGCCGCCGCCGCCCCCTTTTCTCGACGTCAGTCGCGGCCGGGCGCGGGCGCTGGCGCTGGCGCTGGCGCTGGGACGTGTGGTCGGCCGTCCACGGCGGCATCCGACGGCGCGGACACCCGGACCACACCTCCGTCCGCCGCTGCGACCGGCCCTGCGGCAGTGTCCGCCACAGGCAGGGGCGCCAGCCCCAGAAGCAGCCGGCGCTGCCGGTACAGAGGCTCGCCGAACAGCAGTTCCGACAGGCAGACATGGTACGGAAGGGACGCCTGGGAATTTCCCACGGTCAATTCGGCGTTCTCGTTGGTGACCACCCGACGCAACCCCGAGCGCTCGGACCACCGGACCTCCAGCTGGATTGGCGTTGCCGTCATGATGTCGTCAGGCAGTCGCCGCCAGTTCTCGGTCAAGACCTGCCGGACGGCCTGCAATTGCGCGTCACTTTCAAAGGTGAACCGTGACTTTCCCGAACGCGTTCCCTTTCCCTGGATCTCGTTGGCACTGACCACAGCGGGCGGGGTACCGATTTTCATGGCCAGCCGGTCGAAATAGGTTTGCAAGCCGCACATGTCGTCGAAGCCCACGCGTCCGGCGGGGATGTTCGCGTAGTCGCGTTTGATGGCCGGCGCGCATTGCGCGGTCACCATCAAGAGAGTCACGCAGCCCAACAGATAGCGACGGCTTCCGCGCAAATTCGCTCTTCGGCCCGACCAGCTGACGTGATTCATACGCATCGCGCGAGGAAGATACTTTCCCCGCGACAAGATGTAAACAGAACGCCCGTAACGATTTGTTTCAGTTGCGCTTCGGTTGTGTCTTTTTTGGTCGCGCCGCAGGCGCGAGGTGGTGGGTAGGTCGTCAGTCAACGGCTGCTAGCGGCCAGCGCCTGGTTCTGCCACCAAGGGCAAAACCCCGGGGGAACCGAATTTTTAGTCGGTGGCGGAACCAGCATGTCCATGTTTCGCTACCTGTTCCTAACTGGCGTTGCATGCGGGCGCTCTTTTCGGGAACGACGGCTTTTATAGTTGCATTCCCTGTATCCGTGGACTAGTTCGCTTGGTGATGAAACCCGGCCGGAATCTTCCCCGTCACGGTCCATCGGGTGGTCTGTGGACGTTCTGCATGGAGCGTCTGCGAGAGTTGCGTGGCGCGGATACCCGAGAGCGTGACCTCGCCAATATCCTTGGTTTCGAACATTCCCGCGCCGTGCGCTGGAAAGAAGGACAGATGTACGTCGACCGCGCTGAATATCTGGTGCGGCTGG
>JBDSME010000420.1:0-9206 GCA_039916065.1 Polyangia bacterium | reverse complement strand
TGGTGAAGGGAGCGCCCCCCGACGCGGGCGTGATCGACCAGCCGATAAAGCTGCTGGACAGCCCGACGCACCTCATGATGGGACCGGCCGCGGACGGACTACCGGCTGTCACACGGTTCGAAGTGGTGCGGCGATTCGCGGCTCACGCCCTGGTGGCGGCTTCGCCCGAGACCGGGCGTCAGCACCAGATCCGCGTTCACCTGGCGGCGCTGGGATACCCTTTGGTGGGCGACAAGCTGTATGGCGCCGGCGAGCAATACTTCATGGAGGCGTGCGACACGGGCAAGATTGGATTGTCCGTCGAGTTGCTGGCCCGGTTCGACGGCCTGGCGCGCCACGCCTTACATGCCGAGAGGCTGACCTTTCCTCATCCCGTAACCGGAGAGAAAATGACGGTCAGCAGCCCTCTGCCCGCCGATCTGACCGACTACATGTCCGCTCTGGCCTGATCAGGTCTTGGGCGCCAGCTCTTCTTCCGCCACCCGCTTGACCAGGGCAGCCTCGAAACGGCCCTTGTTCGGCTTCATCACCTCACCCACCAGCCGGCCCAACTGCTTGGGATCCGTGGTCCCCAGCCGCGCGATGGCCTCCCGCACCGCGGCCCGGACCTCGTCCTCGCTGGCCTGCTTGGGCAGGAACCGCCCACACAGCTCGACCTCGAAATCGATCTGCGGGAGCGCCGCGGCGCCGCGCTCCCCTATGGCGACGTACTCCTCGCGACTCTTGCGCAACTGCTTCTGGTACGACGCAATCACATCCAGCCACAAAGCATCATCCAGCGGCCCCTTGAAACCGGCCGCGGTGCGGCGCTCCATGTGCTTGGTCTTAATCATCCGCACGCAGTCGGCGGTGCGCATGTCTCGATTGCGCATGGATTCCTTGAGGAGGTCGGCGATCTGCACTTCAATGGACATGGCGTTTCGCCGCTAAGCTAAGACGAATTCGCGAGGATCGCAATCTGGTGGCTGCCTGGACCGAGGCCCTACTGTCCGGCTGTCTAAGGTTTGCAGGTCAGGACGAGATCGGTGGAGTCGACCCAGGTGGGAGCTGGACGATTCATGTTGGTGGCGAAGAGCGTCCGAGAGGCGCCGACCCAGGCGCCCGTCAGTGCCCAAGCATCCACGGCCGACCGCCCGCACCGCCCGCCACCGGGCGCGGCGGTGGCGGCTCCCGGCTGCTCTTCACCAGTGCAGGATCTCGAAAGGCACGGGCCGGGCGCGTTTTTCCCGACCTCCCCCTGCTGATCGCCGTCGCCGAGAGGACCCGCGCCGCCGCCGCGCCACACTCCGGGCAAGGCGCCGGCAGAGCGGAGCTGGACATCAGGCGGGACGCGGCGAACGGCCCACAGGAATCACACTGATATTCGTATATCGGCATCTGGCGCATCTCCCTCCCGAGGATCCGGCGCTCAGACCGGCATGATGTTCTTGTCGAAGATGGCGGTGGGCAGCGCCAAGGTGCAACAGGCGTTGGGGATGTCGACCACGCCGCTCAACCGCCCCTCGATGGGGGCGCAACTGAGGAGCATATAGGCCTGCTCGCCAGTGAATCCGAACTTCTTCAGGAACTCCACCGCGTTCAAGCAAGCGCGCCGGTACGCGACATGGGCATCCAAGTAGTACTGCTCGCCCGTGAATTCATCGACGGAGATTCCTTCGAACACCAGGAACTCCGAATAGCGCGGTTCAACCGGGCCCGGCTTGAAAATCGGGTTGATCATCCCGTACTTGGCCATGCCGCCCTTGATGATGTCCACGTGCAGATCGATGTAGCCGGACATCTCGATGGCCCCACAAAAGGAGATCTCGCCGTCGCCTTGCGAGAAGTGGATGTCTCCCATTGAGAGTTTGCCGCCGCTCACGTACACGGGAAAGAAGATCCGCGACCCTTTGGAGAGGTTCTTGATGTCGCAGTTGCCCCCGTGCTCGCGCGGCGGAACCGTGCGCGCCCCCTCCGAAGCCACCCGATCGAAGTCCGCGCCCTTCAGGCGACCCAACATGGCGTTTTCCGGGTTGGGCAACGCCGCCAGCGGCGGAATCTTCGGTTTCCAGGCTGGCCCCGCCCCCTTGTCCACCAGTGCCTTCTCGCGCCGATTCCAGGTGTTGAGCAACTCCTGAGAGGGAGCGCAGCCGATCAGTCCTGGGTGGGGAATGCCCGCGAACTTCACACCCGGGATGTGTCGCGAACTGGCGAAGATCCCCTGCAGGTCCCAGATGGCCTTGGCCGGTTTGGGATAGTGGTCGGTGAGAAAGCCTCCGCCGTTTTCCCGATCAAAAATGCCGGTGAAGCCCCATTCGTCACCGGGGAGGGTCCCAATGTCCAGCAGGTCGACCACCAGGATGTCGCCAGGCTCCACCCCCTCAACGTGAATGGGCCCGCTCAAGACATGGACCACCGACAGCTTCACGTCGCGGATGTCGTTGGGGCTGTCGTCGTTCTTGATCTGACCGTCCGTCCAATCCTTGCATTCGATACGAAACACATCGCCTGGCTTCACCGACACCACCGCCGGAATGTCCGGGTGCCACCGGTTGTGTCCGGGGACCTCCTGCTGGGGCATGGACTTGGACAGATCGATCTTGAACAACGTCTTCGGCATCTCGTTCTCCTCGCTGATTTGTTGTCTGGACACCCTCAGATCGACAGCAGGCGCGCTACAGAATCGGCGTCGACCTCGTCGCGTCGACCCTCCAGGGTCACCCTTCCCCGCTCCAGAACCAGAACGCGATCGGCGATCTCCAGGGCAAAGCTCAGCACCTGCTCGGACACCACGATGGTCAGACCGCGGCGGTCGCGAATCATTTTCAAGATCCTGGCCAGATCCTTGATGATCGACGGCTGAATCCCCTCGGTGGGTTCATCCAGAAGCAGCACCTTGGGGCCACTGGCCAGGGCCCGCGCGATGGCCAGCTGCTGCTGCTGGCCGCCGGATAGATTTCCTCCGCGGCGCCCGCGCATCTCCTTCAGCACTGGAAAGAACTCGAACAGTTCGTCCGGAACCTCCTCCTTACGTGAACGCAGTCCCGCGCGGATGTTGTCCTCCACGGTCAGGCGCGGAAAGATCATGCGTCCTTGCGGGACGTAGGCCAGGCCACGCGCCACCCGTTCGAACGGCTCCATGCCGGTGAGGTCCTGTCCCTGAAGGGTGATGCTTCCTCCACCGGTGGTGGGCAGGATGCCGATTAGCGCCTTGAACAACGTGGTCTTGCCCATGCCGTTCCGCCCCATGATGGCGACGATTTCGTTCGGCGCGGCGTGGAAGGAAAGCCCGGGGATGACCTGGCTCTGCCCATACCCGACCTTGATCCGGTCAACGGTTAGCAGGTTCGCCAGCACGCTCGCCTCCTCCGCCCCCTGCATCATCGGGGCGGGCTGGCCAGCCAATTCCATTAACGACTGCGTTGCAGACTCGACTGCCGTTTCCATCAGCGACTCCCTCCGCTCACATCAATGCCCCAGGTAAACCTCGATGACCCTGGGATCTTCCTGGACCTTCTCCATCTTTCCCTCGGCCAACCATTTGCCCTGGTGCAGCACTGTGACCAGATGGGCGATGCGCTTCACGAACTCCATGTCGTGCTCCACTACCAGGACGGCCCGTCCCTTGGAGATGCGATTGATGAGTTCTGCGGTCATCTCGCGTTCGTTCACGCTCATCCCGGCCACCGGTTCGTCGAGCATCATCAACTCCGGGTCCTGAATGAGGAGCATCCCGATCTCCAACCACTGCTTTTCGCCGTGGCTCAGCAACTCCGCCCGATCATGCATGCGGTCCTTCAGGTGAATCGCCTCCGCCGTCTCCTGGACCTTGTCGCGCACTTCGCTGTTGCGCTGAAACAGCCAGGCGCCGAACACGCTCCGCCCCTTGGGATAGGACATCTCCAGGTTCTCGCGCACCGTCAGCGCCTCGTAGACGGAAGGGGTCTGAAACTTGCGTCCCACCCCCAGGCGAACGATCTCGTGCTCGCGCAGGGTGGTCAATTCGTGGCCCTTGAACTTGATCTCGCCCGAAGACGCCTTGGTCCGCCCCGAGATCAGGTCAAGGACAGTGGTCTTCCCTGCACCGTTCGGCCCAATCACCGCCCGCACCTCGCCCTTCTCGATGTAGAGGTTCAGGTCATCGACCGCCTTGAATCCATCGAATGAGACCGTCAGCCCCTCGACGGTCAAGACAAATCTTCCATCCGCGTTCATCGTCTGCTCCTCATGGCGTCCGCTCCAAAACAGCCCCGCCGCCGACCACCGACAGGACCGCTGGCGCGGCGCCACCTCCAATCGGCAGGGGGGTATCGGTGGCGGCGGCGGACACCAGCGCCCCCGCCGCCACCGAGCTCACGAGCGACAGTGGAACGGCGGTCCCCGGCTCTGGAGCAGGGGGCCCAGCGTGGCGGCGCCGCAGATGGATCCAATATCCGCGCAGCTTCGAGAGCCTGATCCCCGCGATGCCGTTCGGGAACAGCATCACCACCATGATGAACAACGCTCCGATCAAAAACAGCCACAGTTCCGGGAAGCGTTCGGAGAAGAAGGTCTTTCCGAAATTGACCAGCAGGGTCCCGTATACCGCCCCCATCAGCGAGCCCCGCCCCCCCACCGCGGCGCAGATCACCATCTCGATGGAGGGGACGATGCCCACGAAGGAAGGCGACATGAAGCCCACCTGCAGGGTGAACATGGCGCCACCGATCGCGGACAGGACCGCCGCGTAGACAAAGGCAAACGTCTTGAGATTGGCGACGTCGTATCCCGAGAAGCGCACCCGCTCCTCCTTGTCACGGAGGGCCAGCAGCAGTCGGCCCAGCTTGCTCGCCAGCATGCGCCGGCTGACCACGATGGCGGCCAGCAGTAGCCCGGCGTTGACCAGGTAGAGGACCAGCCGCGCCCGATCCGTGCGGATATCCCATCCGTGCAGGGTCTTCAGATCGGTGATGCCGTTGACGCCGCCGGTGTAACCCTGCTGCCCGATGATCAGGATGGACAGGATGGCTGCGATGGCCTGGGTGATGATGGCGAAGTACACGCCACCCACCCGGCGCTTGAACATGGCGGTCCCGATGAGCAACGCCAGCAGCCCCGGCAGGACTGGCACGGCGACCAGGGTGAAGAGAAAGCTCTTGAAGGGTACCCAGGACAGCGGCAAATGGGTGATCTGGTTCCAATCCATGAAGTCGGGAATTCCGGGCGTGGATTGGATCTTGGTACTGATGGGATCCGACGCTTCCAGCTTCAGAAACATGGCCATGCAGTAGCCGCCCAATCCGAAGAAGACCCCCTGTCCCAGGCTGAGGATGCCGGCGTGTCCCCAGCAGACCACCAATCCCAGCGCCACGAAGGCGTACGTCAAATACTTGCCCAGAAGGTTGAGTCGGAAGGCGCTCATGGCCAGCGGACAGACCAACAACAGCAACGTCGCCATTATCAACAGACTGGTGGTCTGATTGTCGCCGCTGAAGAGCGACGCGAGCAGGCGGCGGCGGGGCCGTCCGGCCGGGACCTCCCCGGCACCGCTCGCCCGATCGGCCAGAGACTGTGCGATCATGGACCTCTACCTCCGCACGCGAATGGAAAAGAGACCCTGCGGCCTCAACATCAGAATGAGGATCACGCTAGTCAAGGTCAGTACCTTGGCCGTGGACCCGGTCAGGAAGAATTCACTGGTGGCTTGTGTCTGCGCGATGCCGAAGGCCGAGGCGATGGTCCCCACCAGACTCTCCGCGCCGCCGAACACCACCACCAGGAAGGTGTCGACGATGTACATCGAACCACTGGTCGGGCCAGTGGAACCGATGGTGGTGAAGGCAGCCCCGGCGATGCCCGCCAGTCCACACCCCAGCGCGAAAGCGGACCGGTCGATGTTGCGGGTGTTGATGCCGGCGGCGGCCGCCATCACGCGATTTTGGGTGGTGGCACGTACCCAGACGCCCCACCTGGTCCTGAGCAACATAAAAAACACCAGCGACGTCAGCAGTAGGGTCAATCCCATCACGAACACACCATTGATGGGGATATCTATGCTCGACGTCGGCTTGAACGAACCCATCAACCATTCGGGAAGGACGGCGCTGACCTCTTTTGCCCCGAAGATCGAGCGAAATCCCTGCTGCATGATCAGGCTGAGTCCCCAGGTCGCCAGCAGGGTGTCGAGCGGCCGCCGGTACAGATGCCGGACCATGAAATGTTCCACCAGAAAGCCTATCCCTGCCGCGATGACGAACGACACCGCCACCGCGAACAGGAAGTAGGACTTCTGCAACCAGGGGGCCCAGCGCTGACTGACCTCGGACAACAGATAAGTGGTGTATGCGCCGATGGTCAGGAATTCGCCGTGGGCCATGTTGATCACGCCCATCTGACCAAAGATGATGGCCAGACCCAGCGCCATCAGCAGCAGGACGGAGAACGAGCTCAGTCCGTTGAAGCCCTGCATGACCAGAACTGAAAACAGATCGGATACAGACGTCATTGCCTCACCCTCGTTGAGAGCTCTCGTTCTCCGAACCGCCGCCGCCCGCCCATTGCCCTAGCTCCCCCGACTCACTGATAGCCCTTGGGAAACGGATTGGGCTCGATGAGGCCCGACTCGTAGAGCACCTTGTACTGACCATCCGCCAGCACCTGGCCAATGCGCAGCTTGCTCCAGAGGTGGTGATTCTTGTGGACCTTGACATATCCCTCGGGCGCGGTCTTGAGCTCGATGTCGGGCGAAGCGGCCACCACCTTGTCGACGTCGAAACTCTTGGCGCGCTCCACCGCCGCCTTCCATAGCCAGGGACCAAGGTAGGCGGCCTGGGTGACGTCGCCGATGACCGACTTGGCGCCGTATTTGGCCTTGAACGCGGCCGTGAACTTCTTGTTATTGGGGTTGTCCAGGCTCTGGAAGTACTTCATGGCGGCGTAGAAACCCACCATGTTCTCTCCACCGATGCCCAGCAGTTCGTCCTCGGTCACGGAGATCGTAAGCAGCGTCTGCTTTTCGGCGGTGACTCCCGCTGCTTTGAGCTGCTTGTAGAACGAGACGTTGCTGCCTCCGACTACGATGGCGTAGACGACGTCCGGCTTCTTCAACTTGATCTTATTGATCAATGATCCGAACTGCGTGTGACCGAGAGGATAGTATTCCTCTCCCACGACGGACCCGTGCAATACATTTTCAATGTGCTTACGCGCAATCTTATTGGAGGTACGCGGCCAGATGTAGTCGGACCCGATCAAGAAAAAGGTCTTCGCCTTCTTTTCCTTGACCACCCAATCCAGGCCCGCCAGAATCTGCTGGGTCGCCTCTTGACCGGTGTAGAAAACGTTCTTCGACTGCTCCAGTCCTTCGTAGAATGTCGGATAGTAGAGCAGCCCATTTTCCTTCTCAAAGACCGGCAAGACTGCTTTTCGCGAGGCGGAGGTCCAGCAACCGAACACGGCGGCCACCTTGTCACTCACCAGAAGCTTCTTCGACTTCTCCGCAAAGGTGGGCCAATCACTGGCCCCATCCTCCTGGATAATTCGAATCTTTCGTCCGAGGATCCCTCCGCTGGCGTTGATTTGATCAATGGCCAGGCGCTCCGCCTGGATTGACCCGGTCTCGCTAATGGCCATGGTTCCGGTAGCGCTGTGGAGCTGCCCCACCACCACCTCCGAATCGGTGACCGCCTGACCGGTGGTAGTGGCCTGCGACGTGGGAACCGTCTCCGCCGCGGCAGACGCGGTGACGGCGGCACCGGCCAGCAAGATAGATATAAATCCGACCCTTCGCGCCCTGGACCGATATTTCTGCATTTTCTCTTCCTGTCCTTTGCTTGGATTTGAACCGGTGACGTGATTGTCGACAGCTGCCTATGAACTTCTCTATTCTCCGACGTATGGATTGCGCATTTTTGTAAAAGAGCCGTTTACTGGGCCGTGTCTTTGATTGCTCCCAGGGAGGTGTGGACCCGCGGAGCCTCTCCCACGGACAGGGCTGTATTCTCGGTGGCAGCTGGGTTCTGCCCCGCGACCGCCAGCGCTTGCCGCGCCAGCGGACACTGCAAGAGCTGAGCGGTGTGCCACCTCCAAGAACGCGTGTCGGCGAGAGGGATGGCCGGCTGCGTTTCGCCGATCATGGCAGTGGCGACAGAGGATGGCTCTGTACTGCCCCCGCCGCTCTTGCGGTGGAAATCGTCAGCGAGCAGGCGAAAGCAGCGAAAGAGCGTGCCGTCTTTCAGCCAACCGCGGAATCTCCGATGGCAGGTCTGGTAGGACGGATAGCGATCCGGCAGGTCGGCCCATCGCGCGCCCGTGCGCAATACCCAGAAGACCCCATTCAAGACGGCTTGGCTGTCGTGACTGGGCCTGCCCCGATGCGCGGAGGGCGCTGCTGCGGCCAACAAGGGAGACAACAGTGACCATTGCGCGACGGTGAGGTCCATTTCGAGACGAGACAATCTCCTTGTTCTTTGCGATCCGCAGGCCCGACACCCCGATACCGCCTTCTTTTTGAGATGACTAAGAAGAGTGAAGTGAGTGTTTGCCAAACCACCAGCCATTGCGTGAATTGTTCATACGACGGGCGCTGTGTCCGACGCATGAACAACGAGTTAAATGTGAACTGAGTTTCACCGGGGCATGGAGAAACACGGCCACGTCCAACAACTGGTGGTCGGAGGGTCCCCTATCAGGCAGACGTTTTGGAACGGTGCACAGGCGGCGGCACGCGCCAGACGGGAGAACTCGTCCGCCGGCAACTTGCACCGGCTCTACAGCCTCAGCTTCCGGAATGCTCTCATCGTCCACGCCGCGATCGGCGGTCAGACTTCAACCCTTGCGGCTTTTGACCGCGAATAGTCGATTGCGACAGCGCGCAGCCATTCTTGCCCTGCTTCTCACCCCATTGAGGCGACGGGAGACTTTGTCCAGGGCACTAGCCGCAATGCCATTCACTTAGCGCTGCTGGCAGACGTGTCAGTGGTTCCGAAAGCCTCCCCAGGGGGGGAGGCAGCCGGCCCTCAGGGCCGGCTGAGAGGGACCCCGAGCGTTCGGGGCTCACGCCACGGCTGTCTACGGCTTGCAGGTCAGGACGAGATCGGTGGAGTCGACCCAGGTGGGAGCTGGACGATTCATGTTGGTGGCGAAGACGGCGTTGTGGTGCTTCGACGACGAGTCGACCGGCGTGGTGCCAGAGCCGTCGTCGAACTTGTAGTACGCGATCAACCCAGCCTCGTCGCCGTGCAGAATCA
>JBDSME010000419.1:0-3190 GCA_039916065.1 Polyangia bacterium | reverse complement strand
CCCCACGAAAGTGGGGAGAGGTCGACGGCCGTAGGCCGGAGGGTGAGGGGACGGCGTTGCTATCAGGCGCGTGCGCCCCTCACCTTTTATCCTCTCCCCGCTCCGCGGGGCGAGGACAAACCGCTTTCGATAGGGCGAGCGTCGGCACTGACCAGGGCGGCCTCCGGACAACTGATCGCTAGGATGACGAGGTACTGGCAGATGCCTCGGCGCCTGGCTCAGGTCCGCTTGCCAAGCTTGGCGGCCAGGGCCTGCATCACGGCCTGAGTTTCGGCGGAGAACCATTGCTCGACGATGCCGTCGAGCAGGTCGGGTGTCACGGCTTCGAATGCTTCACGGAGCTCACGGCGGGCCAGGCGGCGCGTCGTCACCATGGCCACGGGTGGGCGGCCCGCCAGTTCGGTCGCCCACGCCACGGCCCGTGGGACGACCGCGTCCAGGGGCAACACCTCGTCGACCAGACCCACGCGCAATGCCTCGGCCGGGGGGAGCAGCAGTCCGCCCACGGCCAGCCGCTCCGCCTGGCGGGCGCCCACCACGTGCGACAGCACCCGGAAAAGCACCGGCGGCACCGACAATCCCACCTGGACCTCGTTCAGCCCCAGCAAGTAGGGGCCCTCGGCCAGCACGCGGTAGTCGGCGCACACCGCCAGCACCGTTCCACCGGCCGGGCTGTGGCCGGTCAGTGCCGCCACCGTGGGAAAGTCCGAGCAGGCGATGTCCCGCAACAGCGCAAAGAACAGCTCCCAGGTGGCGCGGATGTCATCGCGACCGAGACGCAGCAACTCGGGTACGTCCAGGCCGCCAGAAAATCGTCCCGGGGTACCGGAAAGGACCACGCCGCCGCAGCCGTCCGTCGCCGCCCGTGCCAGCGCCGCGCGCAGGGCCGCCATCAGCGCCGGATTCAACGCATTGACAGGCGGACGGGAGAGGCGCAACTCGCGGACGCGACCGTGTTCGACGGTGGTGATCATCCCAGGAGGCTACCGTAGCCGCCGCGCCACCGTGAGCTCCCTCGGTTGCCGGATGCTTTTTTAGCGGCCGATCAGGTCAAGCATCCAGGGAACGTCGGCCGCCGGAGTGAAGCCGTTGTCGTTCCAGCCAAACGCTCCCTTGGACCCGAACCGGGCCGTCCAGGTGAGATCGTCCAGCCGTTTGTAGCGTTCGGTGATCTCCTCGAAATAGCTGGAGGCCAGGCCCACGTAGGCGCGCGGTCCCGTGCAGGTGTTGGCGGTGACCACCATCATGCGCGCATATCCCGTCCCCACGTGCAAGACCCGCCCGACGTCATTGCCCCGCTCGTCTTTGGGCTGGGTGTGCACATCGGCGATGGTGGGCGCGAACTCCGTGGAATTGGCGCCGACGCCGAAGAACAGCTTTGGATACCAGCCCATCGCGCGGGCGCCACCGCAGAAGGTCTGCACGGCGACGGTCTCGTTGATGAACGCCAGGTGCGTCGTCGTGAAGGGCATGCCTTCCGCCTGGTACTGCGCCATCTCCATGAGCATTCCCGCCACCGTGCCCAGATGGACAAAGTAATCGCCTTCCGCCGCCAGCCCCAGCGACGCGGTTACCTGCTGCCCTTTGGTGGCGAAGGCCTGCAGCCTGCCGAAGAAGTCCGGGTTTGGTTCCACCAGGGCGTCCGGAAATTCGCAAGCCGGACCGGCTGTGTAGCTCTGCTTGGCGTACAGGATGGTGTCGTGCCTCAGCTCGGCCCACGACGCGAGCTGCGTGTTGAGGATGCGCCGTCCCCACGCCTCCGTCCCCGCCACTTCCAGCGGCGGCGTCTGCCCTGCCCCGGCGCGAGACAGCGACCGCAAGGCCCCCAGCCAGCCGTTGTACAGGTTGGCATCCCAGAAGTCAGCGCCGTGTTCGTCCACCAGCACCCGCATCGCCGCCAGGTCGGGAGCATAGGAAAAACGGTCCAGCTCCTGTCCCAGCAGCAGGCGCGCCTGGTTGTTGCCAAGCGCCGCGAAGGCGACGTCCAGCGGGTTCGGCATCATGCGCCAGACGGTTCCTTGGCCCGCCCGGTCGTAGACAACATTCGAGAAGACATGGGAATCCACCACGTACCGCTGTCCCAGCAGCAAGAAGGTGCGCGACAGCGGCAACGTCCCCTTCGCCATGCCGTTGATCATGATGTGACTGGAGATCCGCTGGGCGCCGAAGTTGCCGGCCACCAGGGCCGTGGCAATGGTGTCGTCGTCCAGCGCTGACACCGCCGCCAGCTCACCGACCCCCAGGCGTGACAGCAGGGTGGGGAAGTCCGTCACCCGCATGTTGTCGCTCTCCCCGACGAAGGCCGCGATGGCGCTATCCAGGGTGGTGAAAGTGTCGGCCAGGCTGCCGGCGACCAACGACGCCAGCCCCAGGGCGCCGTCGAACTGTCGCCTTCGAAACAGCTGGCTGCCGTCCGACTGTGTCTCGATGAGCCGCAGGTCGGTGCGCCCCAGCCACATCATGGCCTTGAAATACGACGTGAGCTCGGGCGTGTCGGTGTAATGGCCGCGCGGGGTGTATTGCGAGAAATCCTCTTCGCGTGGCAAGCCAAACAGCGACACCTCCTGGGCCCCCGACATGGCGTTTGCCTTGGCCACCAGGGCAGCGATTTCCGTCGACGACGCGCCGGCCACAGGAGCCGGCGCGGACCCATCCAGCAATGCCAGGGCGACCGCAAGATACAGATCGACATCCTTCACGGTCTGGGGGCCGAGCGGCGCCAGCGTGCCCGATTTCAAGGAGGTGCGCATTCCGGCCAGCATGCTGCTCAGCTTCGGACGCAAAGACGTCGTCTCCAGCCGCTTGAGCATTTCGTCGTAAGAGCGGTGGACCGCGTACAGCAGCGAGTCCGCGCTCACGAAGAGCGGCAGATGGTCGGCGTAGATGCTGGCGTACCCATAAGTGAACGTGGGGAACCGCTGCCGGTCGGAGATCGCGAACCCCTGCCGGCCCAGGATCTCCTCCTCTCGCGCGGACAGCCCGACCTTGGAGGCCCGGATCAGGTCCAGGTTCTTGGCGGACCGCGGGTCGTAGCCAAGGGCGGGCGCGAACACCGCGGGATAACGCGCCTCCAGACCGGCCTTGTCCAGGTCCGCCACCGCCGCCAGCGCGGAGGAAATACGCTCCCGCTCAGCCGTTTCTTCCGGGGAGGGGACAGGGGAAACGGTGTTGCCGGGAGCTGGCCGCGCCG
>JBDSME010000418.1:0-5847 GCA_039916065.1 Polyangia bacterium | reverse complement strand
CCCAACACCTCGTTGATCACCCAGTTGGCCGCTTTTTTGGGAGTGACCGACCCTGTCTTCGGGGACGTCACGACGGCGTCAGGCGATGTTGCGGCAGCGGCCACCACGGCGTCGAAATAGTCGGCGATCTCTCGTTCGCCCACCAGCACGCCCGCATCCTGCGGTGACAGACCGCTGGCGCCGACATACCTTTCAAAACGTGCCTCGGGGATCTCCGGCAGCGAGGCCCGCGCGTCGGCCAGATACTGATCGTCCAGCACCAGGGGCGGCAGATCCGGCTCCGGAAAATAGCGATAGTCGTGCGCCTGCTCCTTCGACCGCATGGCCACCGTCACCCCGCGGGCGGCATCCCACAAGCGGGTCTCCTGGATGACCCGTTCACCGCGATCCAGGAGCGCGGCCTGACGCCGCACCTCGTGCTCCACGGCGTCGCGGACGCTCTTGAACGAGTTCATGTTCTTCAGCTCGGCCCTGGTGCCCAGCTTGGTCTCGCCGCGCAGCCGCAACGACACGTTGGCATCGCAGCGCATGGAGCCCTCCTCCATGTTGCCGTCGCAGATACCCAAGGTGCGCACCAGGGCGCGCAGCGCGCGCACATACTCGGCGGCCTCCTCGGCGGACCGCACATCGGGCTCGCTGACGATCTCGCACAGGCCCACGCCCGAACGGTTGTAGTCGACGAAGCTGAAGGCCCCCGCCGCGTGCACGTTCTTGCCGGCGTCCTCTTCCAGGTGGATGCGCACCAGGCGCACCTGCTTGGTCTCGCCGCGCACGCGAAAGCGAATCATCCCGCCTTCACAGATCGGCTCGTCGAACTGTGAGAGCTGAAACCCCTTGGGCATGTCCGGATAGAAAAAGTGCTTGCGGGCGAAGCGGCAACGGGTGCGTATATGACTGCCCACCGCCAGGCCCAGGCGGACCACCGCGCGCACCACCGCCTCGTTCAGGACGGGCAAGGTGCCGGGCATCCCCAGGCAGACGGGGTCGGTGGCGGCGTTGGGCTCGGCGCCAAAGGCCGACGACGACCAGGAGAAGATCTTGCTCTGCGTGGCGAGCTGGGCATGCACCTCCAGCCCGATGACGATCTCGTACTTGCCGAATCCCGTGGTCGGTTCGCCCGCGTCACCGGCCCGGTTCGCCGCAAGCGATGATTGCTCCGGCATTTCCTCGGTGCCGCGCGACGCCGGGCTCATGCCACACCTCCCAGCGGATCGGCGGGCAGGCGGCGGTGCCAATCGGTGCGCGCCTCGTAGGCGCCGGCCACGCGGAACATGGTCTCTTCTGCGAGCGGCGGCGCCATGACTTGCATGCCAATGGGCAACCCAGCCCCGGTGAAGCCGCAGCACTGGGACAGCGCTGGAACCCCGGCCAGGTTTGCAGCCACGGTCATCACGTCCGCCAGGTACATCTGCAACGGGTCCGCGGTCTTCTCGCCGAACTTGAAGGCGGGGATGGGCGACGTGGGGGTCACCATGGCGTCGCAGCGGGAAAAGGCCGCCGCAAAATCATCCGCCACTTTTCGTCTCGCCTTCAAGGACTGGTTGTAATAGGCGTCGTAGTAGCCGGAACGAAGCACGTAGGTCCCCAGCATGATGCGGCGTTTTGGCTCCAGTCCGAATCCTTCGCCCCGCGTGCGCGTGTACAGCTCTTCCAGCGACCGCGCCTCCGGGGTGCGGTATCCATAACGAACGCCGTCGTAGCGCGCCAGATTGGACGCGGCTTCGGCGGTACAGATCAGGTAGTAGGTGGCGATGGCGTACTTGGTGTGCGGCAGCGAGACCGGGACGATCTCCGCTCCGGCGCGCGCGAATTCCTCGATGGCCGCACGGACCGCCGCTTCGATCTCGGGATCCATGCCGGCGCCGAAATATTCCGCCGGGACGCCGATGCGCAGCCCGGTGACGCCAGCGCGCGCCGCCTGCCGATATTGCCCCACCGGAGCCGGTACGCTGGTGGCGTCGCGCCGGTCCTGACCCGCGATCACCTCCAGCAAGGCGGCGGCGTCGTCCACGGTCCGCCCGAAGGGGCCCGGGTGATCCAACGAAGAGGCGAAGGCGATCACGCCGTAGCGCGAGACGCGCCCATAGGTCGGCTTGACGCCCACCACGCCGCAAAGGGCGGCCGGTTGCCGGATCGAGCCGCCAGTATCCGTCCCCAGGGATCCGGCGCACAGCGACGCCGCCACCGCCGCCGCCGAGCCCCCGGACGAACCACCGGGGACGTGAGCCAGCGACCAGGGGTTCCTCACCGGGCCGCGAGAACTGTTCTCATTGGACGAGCCCATGGCGAATTCGTCCATGTTCAGCTTGCCCAGCATCACCGTTCCCGCGTCAGCCAGGCGCTGTGACGCCGTGGACTCGTAGGGGGGAATGAACCCCCGCAGGATCTTCGAGCCACAGGTGGTCTCCAGGCCTCGGGTCACAAAGATGTCCTTGAGCGCGATGGGCACCCCGGCCAGCGGTCCCACGTCGACGCCGCTGGCCAGCTTGCGATCCAGGTCGTCGGCGCGAGCGCGCGCCCCTTCGGCGTCGACCAGCAGGAAGGCGCCCAGCGCGGGGTCCAGTCGGCCAACGCGGTCCAGGTACGCCTCCGTGAGGTCACGGGCCTTTAACTTGCGCGCGCGCACCTGGTCGGCCAGTTGAGCTATTCCGGCACCACGCACGTCAATCGAGGCGGATATCGCCATGGCCATGGTCAACCCTCCTCGGAGGAGCCGGTCGCGGACGCGATGATGCGAGGCACCTGGAAGAAATTCTGTTCGCGGCGCGGCGCGTTCCGCAGGGCTTCGTCGACGGTCAGCGCCGGCTCGACCACGTCAGGTCGCAGCGGGCACTCGAACGGAACCGCGTGAGTCATGGGTTCCGTGGCGCTGGTGTCGAGTTCGCGCAGCGCCTCCACGTGACCGAGTATGGCGTCCAGATCCTGAGTCATTCTGGCGATTTCGTCGTCCGTGAGTGCCAACCGCGCCAAGACGGCTATCTCTCGGACCTCCTCCGGGCGAATGCGCGACATCGATCCCCTTAACTACCAGAATATGGCTGGAAGTGCAGAGGGGCTGTATGATGGGGGGTCTTTGGACGTATCCGAAATGACCCAGCCCAGACTCAATTTATGCCCGGCCGGCGCGCAGCGCGCCCGGGAGTCGTGGCCATCCAGTTCGTCATCGCCGCCGGCATCACGTAAAGGGGGCCGGGGCGCGTTTTTGGCCCTGGCCGCGTCGGCGCTGGTCGCCGCCGCCGCCTGCGACGGCGCCGTCCCTTCCGTCGACGCTTCCATGCCCGTCAGCGCGAGTACCTCGGCTGTCTCCCTTCGCATCGACGTGGTGGCTGGACAGCCGGCGTCGCTGAGCGTGCTGGCTTTCCGCGCTGCCTTCTCCGGGGTAGCTCCGGGGGACGTGCTGGGCATGGTCGATCCGCTGGCCGCGGACGCGCCTCGGCGCGACTGCCAGCTTCGCGACGTCGACCTGGCTGCAGCGGCCCTGGTTGCGCGCGGTGACGCCATCGAACTCGAGGAGCTTTCCGGTGTCGGCATTTTTGTCGCGCCAGACGGCAGCAGCGCGGCGGAGATTCGGCCCTCGCCCCGCCTCTACCCCGACCTGGCGGCCACCATCGGCGGCGTGGTCGGCGAAGCCGGCCCTTTCCGCCTGCCCGCGTTGCCTACGGAGATCCGCGTACGCGGTGGCATGGCGACGTCAGTCTCGAATGACCAGGTTGACGCGGTTGCGGACGCCACGACGGTAGGGGTGCCCGCCACGGGCTGGGTGCGCCTCTTGAACGGCGCGGTCCCCCGGGACGGCATCCTGATTCCCGCGGGTAGCGACTTGAATCTCACCCTCACTCCGCCTGACACCACCGATACATCGGTGGAGCTGCGCCCCTTCGGAGCTACCGTGGCATTGAGCTGCGCCGTGACCGCCGCCAACAGTTTCACCATACCGCGTCAGGCGCTGAACGCGCTGATCGTCGCCTCGGGTGGGGCGCCGGGCGCGTCCGTGGCCGCCGCCCTGGATCTGGTACGGCGTTCTGGCAGGACGCTGCCGCTCTCTTCGACCCGGGTCTCCCTGGAAGTGCGGACCTCGACGTTCGTGGAGCTGCGTCCGTGAGCAACGCGCATGTCCGACGCGACATGCGCAGGCATCCTCGGCGGACGGTCGAACTGCCCGTTCTGGTGAGCGATGCCGCAAATCGGGTGAAGGCCGGCATCCGCTTCGGTACAACCGAGGTCTCGCTGGGTGGCGCTTTCCTGCGATCGGATTTGCTGTTCGAGGTGGGCGAGATCCTCAACCTGCAGATCGAGCTGCCGCCCAACCGGCGCATCTCGGCCGTGGGACGCGTGGTGAGGGTCTCGCGCGGAACCCCCCAGGACCGGGCGGCGGGAATGGGTATCGAGTTCGTCGACCTTTCCCCCGCTGACCGGGCCGCTCTGGAAGCGGCCCTTCGTTGAGCGGCGTTCACCCCATCGTTTCAAACCGACACAAGCCGTTCCACTGAGTTCACCAACCGCGAAGCGCGAGGTCCGTTCCCAATGGCCGAGACCCTGGAAGAGCTAACGTACAACTACGAAGAAGACGGCACCCTGGTGCGCAAGGAGCTGGACCGCGCCGTCCTGACCAAAGGCGGCTGGGCGACAATGATGTTCCTGTTCCAGGAGCTCGATCGCAAAGCGGGGAAGTTTCGTCCCCCCAAGATGGCCATCGTTCGCTTCAAGAAGAGCAAGGGCAGCTATCGCAAGCAGTCGTCCTTCAACATTTCCAGCGAGAAGCAAGCGCGCCAGATCGCGGCGGTGTTCGAAGGTTGGTATCCCAGGATCGCCCAGGAGATCGCCAGCACCGCCGCCGGTGGTGAAGAGGGCGAGGGCGACCTGGAGCCAGAGGGCGATCCAGATTCCGACGTCTAGGGGGCGCCTTAGCTGCCTTGCCCGATCAAAATGTTGACGGATGAAGCAAGATTTCAGGCGACGCCTGCGTCGGTCCAGGCACCGGGAGGCGCGGCTTTGCCGCGCCGGCGCCGTCGTCAACGGGGTGGGCCCGCGGGAGGGCTAGCCCTCCCGCGAGCGGCGAAGCCGCTCTAGTGATCGTTGCGTTCGTCAACCCGCACTCGCGGGCCAACCGGAAGAATCCCCGCCTCGCGAACCGCCTGGCGGAGGCGCTGGGTGGCGCGGGGAGGGTGATCGCCGCCGCTTCGCTGGAAGCGCTGGACGGAGAGGTCCGCGCCCTGCTTGTGGCACCGCCCACGGTGATCGCCGTGCACGGTGGCGACGGAACCCTGCACCAGACGCTGACGGCGCTGGTGCGCGTGTTTGCGGGGCGCGCCCTGCCTCCCATCGCCATCCTGGGCGGGGGGACCATGAACGTGGTCGCGGCGTCCCTGGGCATACGGGTGCCGGCGGTAACGTTCCTCTCCCGGCTGGCGGAGCGGGATCGCGCCGGGGTGCCGCCGACCCTCATTCACCGCCATTGCCTGCGGGTGGGCGACCATGTCGGTTTCGTGTTTGGAAACGGGCTGCTGGCCAATTTCCTGGTGGAGTACTACGCCGGGCGGCGCTACGGGCCGCTGCGAGCGCTCTGGTTGCTGGGGCGGCTCTGCCTATCGGCGCTGGCGGGGGGGAACTTCGCCGGCCGCGTTTTCAAAAGGTTCCGGGGCCGAGTGGTCATCGGAGGCAAACCCTTGGAATTCCCCAGTCTCACGGCCATCGGCGCCGGGACCGTTCGGGAAGTGGGCTTGGGATTCAAGCTCTTCCACCAGGCGGACGATGACCTTGATCGCTTTGCCGTCCTCGCCATCCACGCCGGAGCGCGGGCGCTCGCGTCCGATCTGCTGGCGGTTCGTACCGGCCGCGGCATCGCCT
>JBDSME010000417.1:0-5224 GCA_039916065.1 Polyangia bacterium | reverse complement strand
ATCACGTTGTGGAGCTCGGCGTCCCCATGGGCCAGCCCCCCGGCGTGCAGCGCCGTCAACTGGGCAAAGGTTTCCTGCGCCAGACGCCACAGCCCGGCCGCTGACGGCAAGACCAGCTTCTGAGCCACCGCGATGTTGCTCTCCGGAGGATCGCGCCCGAAGGGAGAGATGCGGGCGTAAGGTTGCCCGGGGATCAGGCAGCTACGAAACACGTTGGGTTCGTGTCCGAGGGGCGGTGGGATGGTTGACAGTTGTGACGCCAGCAGATGGTTCTCGAACTCGATCTGGGGATCGCCGTTCATCCGCCCCGGGAAATAGGTCTTCCGAAAATGCAGGGGATAGGACGCCGCGCCTGGATGCGCCTCCCTGGTCTCCGCGCTGGCGATCACCATCTCCGCGTTCATGAGCGGCAGCCCGTTGGCTTCCCGGCGGGCCAGGGTGCGCACCACGAAGTCCTGGCGGGGCGGCCGCTCCACCAGAAGGAAGAGTTCCGTCGCCAGCATCACCGTGTGTCGCGGCGAGACCGCTATCGCTCGGTCCTCGTCCATCTCAACACCCATACGCCGCGGGAATGGTCAAGACAAGCGCCCCCTGGCATCGTCGGTGGCGTCGTCGGTCATTCGGTCACCCACTGTTGCGCAAGCCGGCCGCCACGCCATTGATGGTGAGGTGCACCGCGCGCCGCAGTTCGTTGGCGTCGCCCTGCCCTGCGCGAAGCCGCCGCAACAAATCCACCTGGAGGTGGTTCAAGGGGTCGATGTACGGAATGCGGTTCCGCAGGCTGTGCGCCAGGGAGGGGTTGCTGGCCAGCAACGTCTTCGCCCCGGTGATCAGGAAAAATGCTTTCCGCGTCTCGTCGTGCTCACGTTCGATGCGTTCGAAGATGGCGCGGCGGAGCTTTCGATCGCTGACCAGACTGGCGTACCGAGACGCGATGCCCATGTCGGTCTTGGCCAGCACCATGTCCAGCTTGTCCACCACGGTGCGAAAGAATGGCCAGCGCCGGTACATCGCCTGGAGCAACCGTTCACGAACACCGCGGCTGCCACCCGAGAGAAACCCGGTCACCGCCGACCCGAAACCGAAGAAGCCAGGGATACTCTGGCGGCTCTGGCCCCAGCTGAACACCCAGGGGATGGCCCGCAGGTCCTCGATGCGGTCGGAGCTACGTCGCGCCGAAGGACGGCTGCCGATGTTCAGATCGCTGATCTCGTTGATGGGGGTGGCCTCCCGGAAGTAGCGGATGAACCCGGGCGTTTCATAGACCAGCTGCCGGTAGGCGCGGAAGGCCCGCTCCGAAAGGTCTTCCAGGGCGTCGGCGAACGGCCCCTCGTCGCTGCCCAGATCCACCGGTGGCAAGAGGGTGGCCTCCAGAGTGGCGGCCACCAACGTTTCCAGGTTCCCGGCGCCAACCAGCGGGTCGGCGTACTTGCTGGCGATCACCTCTCCTTGTTCAGTGAGGCGCAACTGTCCATTCACGCTGCCGGGCGGCTGGGCGAGCACGGCGTGATAGCTGGGGCCGCCGCCCCGCCCCACCGTCCCGCCGCGACCATGGAACAATCTCAAGGCGACTTCGTGGTGCGCGAATGTCGTAACGAGGCTCTGCTCCGCCTTGTAGAGCTCCCAGTTCGAGGTCAGGAATCCGCCGTCCTTGTTGCTGTCCGAGTAACCGAGCATCACCTCTTGAAGGTTGCCGCGACTCGCCACCAGTTGCCGGTAAAGCGGCAGCGACAACAGGCGGTCCATGATGGCGCCGCACCCGCGCAAGTCCTCGATGGTTTCGAACAGCGGCACGATGTTGAGGGCCAGCTGTGGTTCGTCTCCCGGCACCAGCAGGCCTGCCTCCTTGACCAGAAGGGCCGTCTCCAGGACGTCGCTGGGTCCCGCGGTCATGGAGATGACATAACTGGGTATGGCTTCCGGCCCGTACCGGGCATGCAGGCGGCGGGCGGCGACCACGGTGGCGAGCGCTTCGGTGGTCTCGGCGCCGTAGCTGAGATGCGGCGACACCAGCGGACGCGCCGTCGCCAACTCCGCCAGCAGCAACTTCTGGCGGGCCTCCTCTTCCAGTCCGTCATAGACATCGTGGCCGGTTGCGCGCGCGAAGATCTCCCTGATCACACGACCGTGCACGTCACTGTGCTGACGAAGATCGAGGGGGGCCAGATGGAACCCGAACACCGACACCGCCCGACGCAGGTGCCGCAGGCGCCCGTCGCGAATCATTCCAAGGTCGGCCGCGCCCAGAGCGCGATCCACCACATCCAGATCGGCGGCCAGCTCGGCCACGGACCCGTAGGGCTCGGCGGGCGCCACCGCAGAGCGCGGCTCGCCAGTGATCCCGCCCCACTGTTCGCCGGTGGCCGCCAGGCGGGCGTAGACGCCCGTCAGGGCGCGGCGAAACGGCTCCTCGGCGCGGCTGGGGGCCCGATCGGGAGAACGGGCGGCCAGCGCCATGAGCTCAGGAGGAATATCCACGTACCGCGCGGACAGGCTCAGATCGGCGCCGATGGCGTGGATCTCCGCCAGATAGTGCTCGAACAAGATCTCGGATTGGCGGGCTACCGCCCGTTCGGTCACCTGATGGGTGACGTGAGGGTTGCCATCGCGATCGCCGCCGATCCAGCTTCCCACGCGGAGAAATGAGGCGACGGCAACGTCGCGACCGAGGGCATCCTCGAGCCCGGCGTAGATGCGGGGAATCACTCTGAGAAAGGTGGAACGAAAGTAACCCAGTCCATTTTCGATCTCGTCGGCCACCGTCGGCTTGGCGGAGCGAAGCTCGCTGGTCTTCCACAGGATCAGGATATCCCGGCGCAATTCCGCTTCGACCGCGGCCCGACTCCAGGATTCGCCGTTCGAGGAGGGGGAGATCACCGAGCCGGGGGAATGGTAGCTCGCCAGCACGGCGGTGATGGCCCGGTGGCGGTCCAGAATACTCTTTCGCTGCACCTCGGTCGGGTGTGCCGTGAGCACCGGCTCCACGCGACATCGCTCCAGGCGCGCCACCACCTTGCGAGAGGAAACGCCGGCGGCGCGCAATCGCGCCAGGGCAGAGGCGAGTGTCTCCGCTTGCGGCGTGGCATCTGATGTTGCGGACGTTGTCGGTGGTGCACCGTCTTGTCGGGCGTGGAGGCGGCGGCGGCGCTGGTGCAGGTCCTCGGCGATGTTCGCCAGGTGGTGAAAGTAGCTGAACGCGCGCACCACGTTGGTGGCGTCGGCGGCGGCCAGCCCACCAATCGTTGATTCAAGGCGCGCCAGGCTGGCCATGTCATGGTCGCGGCGGTACCGAACTGCCGTCCGCCGGAGCTGCTCCACCAGGTCGAACATGGCCGGACCGGCGTGATCCCGGATGGTGTCACCAAGCAAGCGGCCGAGCAGGCGGATGTCCTCCCGCAAGGGAAGGTCCTGGTCGCTCTTCTTGTCGACCTTCTTGTCGACCTTCTTGCTTGGACCGCGCGCGCGAGGTTCGGACACCGGCCCACGGTACCACTTCGCCCCGGTCACGTTGAGGCAAACCAGGGGACAACCGCACAAACGAGACGCCCGGCAACGATGAAGAAACGGCTACGAAACGTGCTGTTCATCATTACTCGATGGGCTGTTCCATTCAGGGCGGTTCTCATGGCAGTGGAGATGGCGCAGAGGCAGTGGCCATGGCAATGTTTCAACCGATCAACGTCCACCAGTCGGAACGGGCGTGAGGGGTTGTCCGGTGGGCCCCGTCGTCGACGTTTGATGAGCAGAAGACAAGGAGCGTCCTGTCATGAAGAAGATCGAAGCAATCATCAAGCCGTTCACGCTCGACGATGTGAAGGATCGGTTGCGCGAGATCGGCGTGACCGGCATGACGGTGTACGACGTGAAGGGGTTCGGCCGAACCGGGGGAAAGACCGAGGTTTATCGAGGCTCTTCCTATGTCGTCGATTTCGTTCCCAAGGCGCGCGTGGAGGTGGTGGTGCCGGACTCGATGGTGGGGGCGGTGGTGGCTGCCATCATCAGCGTGGCCAAGACCGGAAAGATCGGCGACGGGAAAATCTTCGTCACCCCCGTGGACGAAGCCATCCGCATCCGTACGGGCGAACAGGGTGAGGACGCCGTCTGAGTCATAGAACCCTGATGGGAGTGGAGCTCGCGGGTGTGTGGTTCAGGTGTTGGGGGAATCTGTGGGCCATCAGCCGGTCGCTAGTCCGGCCGTGATAGTGTCCCCGGAACTGATGTCGGGCCAGCCATCAAACGCGGTCTTTCGCGAGCGGACGCTCGATGAGCTGTCAATCGAGGACGAGAGATCCTTCCGACATGTCGGGCTCTACGCCGATCTGAAGGAGGTGCTCCGCCAGAGCGCCTACCGATTTCGAGTGATGGCCCCTTCAGCCGCCGACCAGGCGGCGAACTGGGACCGGGCGTTGTTGCTCAACCTGACCTTCTGGCGACCAGAGGACGGCGGCGATCTGCTGGTCGATGAGACCATCCCCGCGGATGTGGTGGCGCACGTTGCCTGGCATCACCTGGCGGCGGCCGCCCTGGCGGGACAACCGGGTGAACCTCCGTCGGTGCAGGCCCTGTTCATGGGCGAAGCGATCGCCAGCGCGTTCGACATTTACCTGGTGGGGCGGTTGCTGGGACACGCACCGGATTCGTCGTTCCTGGAGACGCAGGTCCCCGCCATGAAAGAGACCGCTGAGGCGGCGGGGGTGACGGAAGAGGCATTCGAAGCGTTGTTGCGGACGGTGGCGGAGGGGCCTGAGCGCGCGTTCGCGGACCTGCGCGAGCTGCTGTTCGATGCCACCAATGCCGTCTACGCCAGCCGGAGCGCCGCCCAGGCCTGGACGGCCCTGGCGCGACTGGACGGCCATCGGTTTGCCCCGCTGCTGCACCGATACGAGCTATCGAACTGGGTCCTTTACGCGCGTGCGTACGGCGTGAACGTCGCTGGGGAGGGCGAGGGCGAGGGGACGACGGATGCGCAGACCCGCGCGCTGGACGCCACGCTGCGACAGCAATCAGACCCTCTGGAGTGGCTGTCAGCGCACTGGGTTCGCCGGAAGTAGCGGCGGGGCGGAGGGGCGCAGGAGGCCGTGATGAATGACAAACTCTTTGACCGCGTCCAGCCCTTCGCCGCGGCGGATGCTGGTGAACACGAAAGGCTTGTCCCCCCGCATCCGGCGCGCGTCGCGATCCATGACTTCCAATGAAGCACCGACGTGGGGAGCCAGATCGGTCT
>JBDSME010000416.1:0-8135 GCA_039916065.1 Polyangia bacterium | reverse complement strand
GAACGTGCGCCACATCTGTGCCGGAAAGGCCGCCAGCAGCCACAGGGAAAGTCCCAGGGTGGGCGGCGCCAGCACCGTCGCCACGGCGGGAAGGCCCAGCCCCCAGGCGCAGCTTCGTCGGACATGGTTGACGAAATAATGGTCCGGCGGGCCGCCGTGCATGTCCGCGACCTGAGCGAATCCATGACCGCAGCGTTTGGCCCGCGTCCACCACTGGTGAATGTGGGTGATGGCGGCATCATGCAGCACCGACACATGGTCGATGCGGCGGAAGCGCCCACCGGCCTTGCGCAGGCGAATCCCCACTTCGTCGTCCTCCGCGGCAATCACCTCAGGGTTGAAGCCGCCCACCGCCTTGAACGCGCTGGCCCGCACCAGGAAAATTCCCCCGAATGCCTGGGTGTCCCCGACGGGGCGCATCCGCCACTCCATGTCGCACAGCACATTGAAGGGGGTGTGGTCCGGATGCCGTTCGCGCGTCCAGCCGCACACGGCAACGATGTCCGGCGCGGTGTCCATCTCCGCGACCGCCGCCTCGATGGCGTCTCGCACGAACTCGCAATCCCCATCCACGAAATGAACCATCTTCAGGGAGGGATGAAGCTCCATCAGGCGGTCGAAGCCGGCATTGCGGGCCCGGCCGGCGGTGAAGGGCACCGACATATCCAGGTCCACCACCTCTACCCCTTGGCGACGCGCGTTGATCACGCTGTCATCGCTGGAGCCGGAGTCGACGTAGACCACGCCGCGAACCCCCGGCGGCACTGATTCCAGGCACCGGGTCAAGCGGTCGCCTTCGTTGCGTCCGATGGCCACCACCCCGACCTCGCTCAGCGGCGTGCTCTGGACCGGGGAGGGAGCTCCGCTGAGTCTAGTATCTGGATGATTCATGGTGGTGACGGCGCCCGCCCGTTTGACCCTAACCGCTGACACGGCTCTGTCAACCAAGACGCGGTGGTCGAACCGTGGGTCCGACACACCAAAGGTGCGACAAAAAACGTGCCCAAAATGTCGCGGCGTCACGCGGAGCGCGAGTTGGCGAAGGAGCACTAGCTGCCTTACCCGATCAGGACCTTGACGAACCAAGCAAGTTCCGGAACGGCGAAGGAGGCGCCAGAGCGAGCTTGCGAGCGCGTCCAAGAACAGGGAGGCGCGGCTTCGCCGCGCCGGCGCCGACGTCAGATCCGTCGGGAGGGGCCCGCGGGGAGGGGCCGCCCCTTCCCGCGAGCGCCGAAGGCGCGTTAAAGGCGCGTTAGCTGACCAGACCGGAGATGACGCCGTTGTTGAACCCGGCGCCGTCATTGTGACCGAACGACGTGGCGGGGATGCCGAAGGCGTTCAGGATGCTGGTGTAAAGATCGCCCAGGGTGGCGCTGGGACGGTCCAGATAGCGGTTCATCTTCACCTTCCCCTGGAGTCCTCCCGCGAGCACCACAGGCAGGTTGGTCATGCTGTGGTTCTGCCCGGTTCCGAACTCGCTGATCCAGAGCACCAGACTGTTGTCCAGCATGGTCATCCCATTGGGTTCGACCACCGCGTCCATCTTGCTCAACAAACGATTGAACACACCGGCGTAGTACAGGAATCCGGCCTTCAACGTGGGGTTGTCGTTGTTGCTGGCGTAACCGAGCTTGAGGGCGGGATCATTGTGTACCTGCGCGTGCCAGCCGCTGACCGGCCCCACCGGTAAAAATTCGAAGCGCGCCTCGTCGTACAGAGTGTCCTGCAGCGTGATCACCCGGTTGGCGCCGCAGGCGAGGATGCCCGCCATCACGTCGATCATCAGATTGGCCTGCACATCAGCACCGACAAAGCCTGGCGATCGGGGCTGGGTCCAGTTGGCGGGCACAGCCTGGGTCTGGCCGCCGCAGGTGGCCGGCACGACATAGCTGGACTTCTGTTCGATGGCCCGGGTGGCGTCGGCGTGGGCCTGCAGTCTCAGGCTGTCGGCCTTTCCCACGTTCGCGTTCAAGCTCTTGAACGAGGTCCAGACCTGGTCGAGGACGCTGGTTCGCTGGGCCTGAAATCGATCTGCACGGGTGGCGGGGGGAGGGGTGGGGGTGGTGCCCGCCGGTAACCCCGCCAGATAGGTCTTGAAGGTCTTGATCGGATCGTTGCTCAGGGGAGCGACGGGATTGGCGCCCGCGGAACCCGAAGGTTTCATCTTATAGAACATCTGGTTTTCGGCAGGACTGCTGTTGCCGACCGCCAGATTGATCGGCGCCGGGATCTTCAACTGGTCCGCGAGATAGGCGTCGATGGACGGCCCCAGGCACAATGAGCCAGAGTCCACCATGACCTTGGCGTCGAACCTCCCGGTGCCGGTCGAATCGATCAGCGACGACGTCATCAGGGTATGACCGGCGGCGTTGTGGCAGTTGCTGCTGTGAAGCCGGGCCACCTTGTTGCTGACGCCCGACAGAACCAATAGCTTCTTCTGGTGCGCCAGCAGCGGCTGCAGCATCTCGCTCAGTTGTAGGGCATCGCCGGGCATCGCCGTGGGCGTCCAGCGCTTCTGCAGGTTGCCCTCGCCGGTCTGATAGATCACCAGTCGCGTGGGCACGGAGGCCGCCGACTGGGCAAAACCGCGACGCCCCTCGAGTAGCGGCAAGGCCAATGCCGCGCCCGACGCGGCGCGCAGAAAATTCCGCCGGGTGGCTACTTTGGATGACACGCTCATGGCGAACCCTCCGCGACCGCCCGCCGTTGCGCGAAGGAGTCCAGGGCGCTGAGCCCCGCGAACAGCGCGTTCAGCGAGTGGTTCTCCTGACCGAAGCGCGTTGCCAGCGCCTGCACGCTGCACGCGTCGGCCGGCGCTTCCTTGGCCCCGAAGGCATAGCGCATCCACTGCGCCGAGAGGCAAGCCTGAACCTTGGCACTCTTCGCCAGTCTGTCACCCAGCTCACGGGCCCCGCTGAAATCGCCACCCAGGTCCGAGGTGGATTCGATGTGTCCAGAGACGTCGACGGCCTGGCCGCCGGCCGTTGGCAAATACTTTCCCACACCGTCGAACGCCGAGAATCCAAACCCGATGGGATCCATCATCTTGTGGCAGGCGCCACAGGAGGCGCTGTCCAGCCGCGCCTGCGACTGCTCCTGCACCGTGGCCCCGGCGGGCGTCAGGTCGTCCTGCATCGCTTGCGCGCCCGGGGGCGGTCCCGACAAATCGTCACACATCAGCATGACGCGAACGAACTTGCCGCGCAGAATGGGCGAAGGGGTCTTGCCGTGCGCGAACTTGGCCATCAACAGGGGATGGGTCAGGATGCCCACGCGCTGTTCGGCGTCCATATCGGCCACCCGCCAGTCGGTGGGGCCGGCGCTCTGTGACGGCAGTCCGTAGAACTTCTCCAGGACGCTGTTGACGGACGTCTGCCTGGAGGCGATCAGATCGTCGAGGCCATTGTCAGCGGCCAGTGCGTGATCGATGTCGCGCCGCATCTCCTCGTCCAGCGCCGCCTGAATTTCAGCGGAATGGGTGTCGGCGTGAAAATCCTTCACCTTCATCCACTGCAACAGGAAATCGGAGATCGCGGCGTGCGCCCGCGGGTCTTGCAACATGCGCTGGGCCTGGCTCAACCGATCGCTGGCATTGGCCAGGCCGCCGCTCTGCGCGGCGTCCAGCAGCGCCTGGTCCGGCAGGGCGTTCCAGTAGAGCAAGGCCATCCGCTGCGCCAGTTCCAGCCCGGTCAGGGTGGTGGCGGCCTCGCCTGGGGCAGTCGGCTGGTTCTCCATGACGTAGAGGAACCGTGGCATCTGCAGGATCGTCTCCACGCCCACGGCCACGCTCTCGGCGTAGGACAGCTTGGGGCGCGCGGCGCTGTAGGCGGCGAGGATGGTGGTCATGTCCGCCGCCGTGGCGGGGCTGCGGAAGGCGCGCGTCGCCAGATCCTTGAGATAGGTCGAGGCACAGGAGGTCTCGGCCGACACCATCGAGCAGGCCGGCACGATGTCTGCCACCTGTATCGCGACCGCTTCGGCCGCCTCCAGTGCCGCCTGCGTCTGGGCTTCTCCCATGGGATTGGCGCCGCTGTACGTGGAGTAGAGATACCCGGTGAGGGGAGGAGGGAAGGCGGCCTTCACTGTTACCTGCCCGCCGAAAAGCTGGCCGACGATGTTGCTGTACTGCAGGTCATTCAGGCGCTGCAGCGGCACCGCCAGGGGGGGCACGGGCGTATTGCTGGGACAGTTCACGGCGAACTGCGTATTGGGATTGCCAGGATCACCAGGATCGCCAGGATCACCGGTACGGCCGGGGTTCGTGTCTTCGCCGGGCGATACCACCCCGACGCAACCAACGGCGGCGGAGGCGAATATGCCTGCGGCTATCGCGAAATGCCTGCGGAGGTTCACGGTGATTCTTCTCTCCATGCCAGGGCGCGAAGACCGAGCGCGAGCCAAAGTATATCTTCCAATATCCAAATGCACACCTCGGATGAGCTTCTTTCGCACGCGTGAGGTGTGGGCCGTGACGCTGTTTTCACCACATGTTTGCGTGCGGACAGCTGATGATCATGACGCTCTCATCGAGGAGTCGCCCGGCGAAGTTGCTCGCGGCTCACCTTTCGTTGGATTCTTTGCTGAATTCTTGCTGGATTCCTTGTCGCTGCGCGTAGCGCGCTCACGTTTGTACGCGCGCACGCGCACCACCGCGCGCGCTGTGGGGAAAGTGATGACGCGGGTCTACTTACGTGCGCCAGGCACGTCAGGCGCCGTCGCTGACGGCCTGGCGACGCGCGGCGCTGTCGCCCCGGCACCTGGCGTCGGGGTCGCGCTCGTGCTCGCGCCCGCGTCAGCGGACGGGTGTGGGCCTGCTCCCTTCGCCGGATTGACGGCTGCCGCCATCGGCCAGGGATCGGTCCACCAGGCGGGCTGCTGCGACGTGAACTGCAACGCCGCCGCGAACTTCGGCGCCTGCGCCAGCGGTTGATCTTGCCGTTCCAGCATGCCCCAGTAACCATGCTTGCCACCGCTTTGGACGTAGCCCAGCAGGAACAGCAGCTCTCCGCCGTTGTCGCGCCAGGTGTTCAGATAGGTGGTGTAGATGGACTTCATGCGAGGCGATCGATTCACCGTGGCCAGCTTTTCAATCAGGTTGGGGTGGCCGTTCCACGCGACCATGTGCTGCCCACCCTCGTAGCCCAGCAGGCGCAGTCCGCGTGCTTTCGCCATCTCCCAGTCGCCGCGAATGATCTTCGCCACGGGCTCGAAGGGAATCTTCTTGCACTTCGCAGGGGCCTGCGCCAGGTCAGTCACGGAGCACTCCGCGTAATCCAGGACCTCGTCGACGGTCCAGCGGTGCTCTGCCAGCTCCGACTCCTTGTCCGTCCACAGCCCGGCGAAGTAGGGGGCCACCGCCAGCGCGTCGGCATGCTGATAGCCAAAGCTGCCGTCGGGGAACTTGTAATCCAGCGTGAAACGGATTCGATCGAAGAATGAGGCCTGCGAGGCGATCACCCGCACCAGCCGGCGCGGATCGATTTTCAGCGCCTTCATTTCAGCCTGGAACAGCTCGAAGATCTGGCGGGAACGATAGACCTGATACCGCAGCCGCAGCGTCATGTCCGATCCGTCGTCATCCGCCGGTAGCGGGATCTTCAGGCGGCGCGCCTGCTCCGCCATCCATTTGCCGTCATCCCCGTACGGGGGCGCCTCGTTCCAGATCTCGTTGCCCAGCTCGACGTAAACCTTCCGCTCCCCATCCAGCGCCCCGAACACCGCGCGGGCGAAGTTGCGGACGTAGTCGTCGTCGGCGCGCGGCGGAATGCAGAACCAGGGATCAGTGGCCGAAGTGTTGGCCATCTGCACCATGTACTCCACCGCCACCCCGCCCTCCGCGTCCTGAAAAACCGCCGTGGACTTGGTGCGATCGGCCCAGTGCACCTGCGGGTTGCCGTTGGTCTTCTGGTTCCCGAAGTGTCGTACGGCCGCAAAGGCGCGCAGTCCCTCCAGGAACTTGGGATGGAAGGGGTGCGTGAGATAAGTGGCCTCGAACTCCTGCGGCACCACCCGCAGGTTCCGCAGGTAATTCGACGGCTCCACCGACTCGATGACGATCTGCACGTAGGTGGTCTCGCCGATGTCCACCACCAGGCGCCCCGGCTTGCGGCTGACCTCGCGGCATCGCTGGCAGTCGATGGATACGCGCCCCTCGCCTTCGTACAGGGCGACGTATCGGCCGATGGGGAAGTTTCGCTGAAAGTGCAGATCGGGATCGCCGATCAGGGCCGCGTGCTTGGTGCCGGGCGCCATGGAAGAAATCCAGCCGTCCTTGTCGACCGTGTAGTTGCTCCCCGGTTTTTCGCCCCAGTCCTTGGCTCGTTTCACCAGGTCGACGAAGGTCCATTCCTGGCCCCAGTAATCGACGCCGGCCACGTTGAGGCCGAGCGATCGTCCCAGGGAGGGATGCGCCGCGGGAGGCACCGGCCCTGAGGGCGGGCGGCCGCGGCCGTGCGAACCCCGACAGGCGATCAACAAGGATGCAATCAACACGACCATCGTGACGCAGGTCGCGGCACCGCTAGCCCCCCCGGACCTGTGCCGGGGCCTGCACCCGCTCCGGCGAAATCGCAGAATTTTTGAGATCGTTCTCATCGCTTCTTCCTTGTTGTCAGCCGACCGGATTCGACCTTACTTCAATTCCACATTCCACCTGCATGGGCCGATATCGCGCGTCCCTCTCTCCGTCGGCGCCGTCACGGAAGCGTTACGGACCGCGGGGCCGGGCAAAAAGCCCTCATGGTGTATAAAATCCACATTCGCATGCCTCTTCTTGTGCCTTCCTCTGTGCATCTGCTGGCGCCCGTTGGTGTGGCGCTGAAGGGCTGATTCGTGGAGGGCAGTCCAAACGCGCTGGCCTACCTGGCGCTCATCATGTGCCCGTTCGTGGCAATCGCGCTGGTGGCGCTGTTTCGGGCGCAGGTGTCGGTTCCCATCATCATTCTGGCCGGGCAGATGTTCCTTCCGGCGGCCATCAAGCTGGGGATCCCGCTGTTCCGGCTGGACAAGGACACCCTTCCCGCGCTGGGGGCGCTGATTGGCTGCTTGATCTTTCGCAGCCGCAGCCTGGCGCGTTCACGCCCCTGGCGCGGCTACGATCTGTTCATCGTCGTTCATATGCTGGGGCTGCTGGGCACCTCCCTGACCAACCAGGATCCCATCCACTATGGCCCGGTGGTGTTGCCGGGGCTCAGCTTCTACGATTTCGTCAACAGCGCGCTCAACGTGGCCCTGTACTGGTGGCCGTCGTTCTATCTGGGACGCAGCCTCTACCGAACTTCGCGCGATCTGAAGACCCTGTTCGTGATCTTTGCCGTGGCGGGGCTGGTTTACTCGTTCTTCCTGGCCATCGAGATGGCGATGAGCCCGCAGCTCAACCGCTGGGTGTATGGCTTTCACCAGACCGAGTTCCTTCAGACCATGCGCTGGGGTGGCTATCGCCCGAAGGCGTTCATGCGCCACGGGTTGAACGTGGTGCTGTTCGTCTTGACGACCGCCTTCGCCACCATCGCCCTGGCCAAGACCAAGCAGCGGGTGGTGGGGCTTCCCGCGGCCCCCCTGGCCCTCTATCTGCTCGTGGTCCTGGTGCTGTGCCGGTCCGCCGGCATCCTGATCTACGCCGCCATCTTCGTGCCGCTGGTCTGGTACGTCAGCCCCCGCGCCCAGGTGAAATGGGCCGCCGCCTTTGCGCTGGTCATATTCAGTTATCCTCTGCTGCGCGCCGTGGGATGGATCCCCATCGACGACATCAACGCCTTCACGATGGAACACTTCGGCGCTGAACGGGCCGGATCCCTGGCCTTGCGCCTGCGGGAAGAGGGATTCGTGATGACGCGGGCGCTGGAGCGCATTTTCTTCGGTTGGGGCGGCTACGCGCGGCAGTTCCGTCACGATCTCTGGACAGGAAAGAGTTTGGCGTTGATCGATGGCGAGTGGGCCATCCAGATCGGCATGCGGGGTGTGGTTGGCTATGTGGGTATGTTCGGGATGTTGTTGTGGCCGGCCTGGCGGTCGCGGCGCATCCTGGCGAAGACGCAGGCACCCCGCGACCGTGCCCTGGTCGGCTGCCTGGCGTTGATGACGGTGGTCTACGCGCTGGATCTGATTCCCAACTCAAGCATCGATCCCTATCTCAC
>JBDSME010000415.1:0-8705 GCA_039916065.1 Polyangia bacterium | reverse complement strand
TTGGCAATCTTCCCGCTGGCGATCAACTTGATGGTCGCGCCCAGGGTGACGCCCCCCGCGGTCTCGGTGAAGATTCCCTCGGTCTCCGCCAGCAGGCGCATGGCGGCGATGATCTCATCGTCGTCGGGCTTGGCGGCGAATCCGCCGGACCCGATGATGGTCTGCCGCGCGTAAAACCCGTCGGCCGGATTGCCAATGGCCAGCGACTTGGCGATCGAGGTCGGCGTGCGCACCGGCTTCAACTGCTCGCGGTTCTCCAACACCATGTCCACGATGGGCGAGCAACCCGCCGCCTGCGCTCCATGGATCTTGGTCTTGCCCGCGCCGCCGGCGCTGAGCAGTCCCAGCTTTTCCATCTCGCCGAAGGCCTTGCCGATCTTGGTCACCAGCGATCCGCCCGCCATGGGGACCACCACGTGCGCGGGGCACCTCCAGCCCAGTTGCTCCACAATCTCGTAGCCGAAGCTCTTCGAGCCCTCCGCGTAGAACGGCCGCAGGTTCACGTTGACGAACCCCCAGCCGTACTTGCCCGCGATCTCCGAGCAGAGCCGGTTCACGTCGTCGTACGTGCCGCGCACGCCCACCACGCGGGCGCCGTAGATGCTGGTGGCCAGCACCTTGGCGGGCTCCAGATCGAACGGGATGAGGATGACCGCCGGCAAGCCCGCGGCCGCCGCCTGGGCGGCCGTGGCGTTTGCCAGGTTGCCCGTGGAGGCGCAGGCCACCGTCTTGATCCCGAACTCAACGGCCTTGGACAGCGCCACCGAGACCACCCGATCCTTGAAGGAGAGGGTGGGGTGGCTGACGGCGTCGTTCTTCACCCAGATCTCTCGCACCCCCAGGCGCTTCGCCAGCCGATCAGCCCGTACCAGCGGCGTCATGCCGGTCTGCATGCCCACCACCGGGGGGGCGTCGAGCGGCAGCAGCTCGGCGTAGCGCCACATATTGGGCGCGCGCGACTCGATCACCGCCCGGGACAGCACCTTCGCGATGGCCGCGTAGTCATAGGCGATCTCCAGCGGCCCAAAGCAGAACTCGCAAACGTGGATGGGCGCCTTCGGGTAATCCTTGCCGCATTCGCGGCAGCGAAGCGAGGTGACGGTACTGGTCTTGTCGGAAAGCACGGGCGCCGTGGTCATACAATCATCCCTACTCAGAAGCACGCGGGGGCGGGGTAAGCGGAGCCGTCCAAACGAAAGATGCGCGGGCTGGGCCCGCACACACCGCACACCGCGTTGGGTTTGAACTGGACGGTCCGGATGGACATGGGGGCCGAATCATACTGGAAGAGTCGCCCGGAAAACCGAGGAGTTTCACCATCCAGCAGCCGGACCGCCTCGGCCGCCTGCAGAGCTCCGATCACCCCCGGAACCGGGCCGAGCACCCCCGCTTCGGCGCAGGAAGCTCCCACTCCCGCGGGCGGGAGATCCTCGAACAGGCAGCGGTAGCAGGGGCGTCCGCCCACCGGCACGGTCAGGAGCTGGCCGCCCAGGCCCACCGCCGCTCCATGCACCAGCGGACGTCGGGCCAGCACGGCGGCGTCGTTTGCCAGGAACTTGGTGGCGAAGTTGTCCGACCCGTCCACGAGCACCGCGTACCGCCCCACCAGCTCGCCGGCCACCGCGGCATCGAACCGCCGCGGGTAGGTCTCGACCGTGGTGCCCGGAAATCGGGCCGCCAGCGCACGCGCCAGCGAATCGACCTTGAGCTCGCCGATGGACGCCGTGCCGTGAAGGAGCTGCCGGTGCAGGTTGCTCACGTCCACGCGGTCATCGTCGATCACCCCGACCCGCGAAACGCCAGCCGCGGCTAGTGCGAAAACCGCCGCGCAACCCAGTCCGCCGGCACCGATCACCAGCACCCCGGTCTCCTCGCCGCCGGCTGCCTCACCCGCCGGGGGCGGGCCGGAAACCTCACCACTCATCATGATGCGGCGGGCTGGTCCCCCCGCTCGGCCGCAAACAGGGCGTCGGAGCTGAAGTAGCGCTCGCCGGTATCGCACAACACCGTGACCACGGTCTTCCCCGAGCCAAGCTCCCGCGCCAGGTCGAGAGCGATCTTGACGTTCGCGCCGGCGGAGATGCCCACCAGGAGCCCTTCTCGCCGGGCCAGCTCCACCTTGCTCTTCTGGGCGTCGTCCTCACTGATGGTCCGGACCTCCGAGATCACCGAACGGTCCAGGATGGGAGGAACGAAACCGGCGCCGATGCCGTCGATGCGGTGCGCGGCTGGTTTGCCGCCCGACAGCACGGGGCTCTTCGCGGGCTCCACCGCCACCACCCACGTCTGCGGGTTGCGCTTGCGCAGCACCTGTCCCACGCCCGAGATGGTGCCACCGGTGCCCACCGCCGACACGAACCCGTCGCAGACCCGTTCCCCCAGCTGGGCCAGGATCTCCGGGCCGGTGGTTCGCACGTGCGATTCCACGTTGGCCGGGTTGTTGAACTGCTGGGGCATGAAATAGGTGGGGTTTTGCGCGCACAGCTCATTGGCCTTGTTCACGGCGCCCGTCATCACCTCCGCGGCAGGCGTCAGGTAGACCTCCGCTCCGTAGGCGGCCAGGAGAGCACGTCGTTCCAGCGACATGTTGTCCGGCATGGTCAGGATCAATCGGTAGCGCTTGGCCGCGCAGACCAGGGCCAGTCCAACGCCAGTGTTCCCCGATGTCGGCTCGACGATCACCGATTCACCGGGATGCAGGCGCCCGGCCCGTTCGGCCGCCTCGATCATCGAAAGCGCGACCCGATCCTTCACCGAACCGCCGGGATTGAACTGCTCGCACTTGCAAAAGACATCCGCCATCCCCGGCTGGACCAGGTGGCGCAGCCGGACCAGCGGCGTGCCGCCGATCAGCTCCAGCATATTGTTGACGGCGAAGGCGGGCATGGCGGTCAGGGTGCCGCCCGTCGTCCGCAAACGCCGCAGCTCCCGTTTGGTTGGATGACCCCGACACAGCTGCCGTCGTCGCACAGACGGCGGCGCGGATCGAAGCCTCCGCCCACAGTCACGTTCACGGTCGCGCTCGCCTGGGAGCCGACGTCGCCCGTCATCTGGTGGGTCTCGCCCGAGGTGGCTGGCAATCCGATTGCGCCGATTGCGCCGATTGCGCCCGTCGCGACCGACGCGCCGCCGTCATCATCATTGTCAGGCATCAAATCGCCCAACGTCGCGGACCACAGATCCGGAGGTCCGTCATCGGCGGCCCCGGCACCGCGCCCGCACTCCCCACAACGGCCATCTGGACCTATGATGCCCGTGCAGGTGCCATCGGGGCAAAGCCGTCGCCTGGGGTTGAACTCTGTCTGTTCGTCCATCAGACGCGCAGTGTACCAGCAAGTTCGGTCCCTGGCCGAGCAGCCCGCGAGAGGCGCGGGACCGCGAGCCGTTCCGCGTTAGCCAGTGAATGGACCAAAATCCGCGTTCGTCCTACTGAAACCACGAAGGTCAAACAACAGGAGCCGCCATGACTACCAATCGCGTCAACTCATACAACTCTCTCGCGCCGGCCGTTGGCGGCTGGTTGCGCGGGCGGCTGTTACCGCTGCTGGTGCTCTCCGCCGGCTCGTTGCTGATGCCGGCGGTCGCGCTTGCGGACCCGCACGACAATGACCACCACGACGAGGGACGAGGTCGCGACCAAGACCACGGCCACGACGGTGACCATCGGGACAACAAGGACCGCATGGACGGGCGGCATGACGGCGATCATGACCGCGGTCGGGGCCACGAAGATCGAGACGGTGACGGAAATCGCCGCCGGCCGGGTCCGCCTCCGGCCATGCAGGTTTCGCCCCCTCTCCCGTCGGCCCAGCCCGCCCCCGGTCACCCGTTCCAGCCAGCGCCGCGACCGGGGGTGCCGTTCATGCGCGGCACGCCTCCCGGAGGCTCGGGCGCGGGACCGGCAGGGGCACCCATCATGCGCGGGCTGCCCCCCACCGCCCCGCGCGCGGCATATCCGCGTTTCGCGCCCCCGCCGCCACGCCATGAACGGCCTCCGGTCAGGGCCGGCTACACCTGGGCACCCGGCTACTATGACTGGGCGGACGACCGCTACGTCTGGGTCAACGGTCATTACGAGACCGAACGTCCCGACGCGTACTGGAATCCCCCGCGCTGGGAGCTGCGCGCTGGGGCGTTCACCTGGCTGCCCGGTGGGTGGACCAGCATACAGTCCGAACCGGTGGTGGCTCCTCCTCCGCCGCCGCGGGAGGTGGTGACCGAGGTTCGCCCCGGCTTTACCTGGATCGTGGGCTACTACGAATGGCGTGGCTCCAGCTACGTCTGGGTCCCGGGGCGGTGGGAGCAAGAACGCCGTGACGAACGGTGGTTTTCCGGCCACTGGGAGCGACACGGCCACCACTGGCTCTGGCGCCACGGCGGCTGGCACCGCCGCTGAGCGCGGGAGGGCTCGCCCTCCCGCGGGCCCTCCCCGTGGGCGTCGGGGCCGGCGCGGCGAAGCCGCACCTCCGGGTTCTTGGACTGGCGTTGCGGTCGCCGGAAGGACTTCCGATTGCCGGTTAGGGTACGCCGGCGTCCGGGTCGTTGTCTTTAAGTGCTGGTTCAATTATGAGGTCGATCTCGCGGCTGAGATTGGGGTTTTCGGTGGCGCCGCTCTTGGTGCGCGGGCGAAAAACCAGGTTCAGCACTGCTGTCACGGGCTCGTCGTTGCGGTAGGCGCGCGGAACCTCGATGGCGTAGGCCGCCTCGCGGAGACAGTTTTCGATGCCGGGGTGGCCCAGCGTGGACACGCCCACCCTGACGTCCGCGACCTCTCCGCGGACCAGGTCCATCGCCACGCGGACACGACCCGCCAGATCACGCTCCGCGGCCGTCGGCGCCGTTCGGCTGAGGTAACAGGCCCGGGCCCGCGGCGTGAACGCCAGCGAAAGCGCGTCCCGCACCACACTTCGTTCCATGTATCCACTGGGCGGCACCTCCTCGGCTGGCAGCGTGGGGCGGGGACGGATCACTGGCTCCGCGAGCGCCGCCAGTCCAGGGCCCACCAGCAGCCGCCCCTCGGCGGCAGCGGGCGCATACAGGGGCTGAATCCAGGTGGATTCGACCGGCACCGGCCGGAGGGGCAGGGCTCGGGGTAGTCCGCGGTAGCTGATGGTAACGTTGCGGCCCGCGGCCCCCGCTGCCTGGCCAAGCGCCAGGACGCCAGCGACGCCGGTCGACGACTCCAGCACCTCGGTGATTGGTGTGCCGGCTTCGTGCTGGCGCGTTGCCGAGTCCATCGCCTTGGCGCTTCCTCTTGCGTCGGCCTTGCTGTGGGCCCGGCGCCCGACGTCGTCGCCGGCGTGGATGGCGAGTCCGTAAAGGTCACCGCGGCCACGCAAGGTATCCAGCAGCGCGGGCACGGCGTCGCCCAGGTCCGCCGCCCGGACCTGGCGCTCCACCCCGCCAAGGGGCGCGGACGCCACAAGCGATCGCAACACCCGTCGTTCGGGGAGCGGTACCGCCGCATCATCGTTGGCACGGACCGAGATGGCCGCGGCCATCAGCTCGACGCCCGGGACCTTGCCTACCACGGCGGCGAGGTCAGTGGCCGCCATCGGCTCGCCCACGGCTCCGTCCGTCACCACCACCAGCAGGCAGCGTGGCGCGAAATCGGTCGAGCTGCGCCTCATCAGCTCGCCGGCCTGGCGCAATGCCGCCACCAGGTCGGTCCCGTTTGCCATTTGCGCCGGGACCATCTCGTCGTCGAGGGCGGCTATCGCTTCAAGCGTGGCGGCCCGGGGAAGGGGAAACAAGACCTTCTGCGTGCGATCGAAGAACAGCACGTTGAAGCGGGTGGATGGCGGCATGGCCTCGAGGAGCTTGCGGGCCGCATCGCGCTCGACCGCGAGGCCGCCTGGACCCACGCTTCGCGAGCGATCCATGAGGAACAGTACCCGCTCGGGCAGCGCCTGTCGGGGACCGGGGCCTGCACCGACGGCATAGGCGACAAGGCCCCCGGCCGCCGAACCAGCGGGAACGGCGCGATTCCCCGCGAAGGATGCCAGGCTGGTGAGCCGGGGTGCCTGCGCGCCGTCACTGGCCACGGCCCGCGGGATCACCGACACGGTCCAGGCACTGCGCGTTGAAACTGTCTCGGTGGCCCGGACCACCACCCCTGCAACCTGGGGATGAGACGCACCGCCGATGAAAACCTCGGCCACCTGCGAAGGCCACCCCCATCCCACTTGCACATCCACGCGCGTGGGCGGTGGAGAGAGCTCGGCGGCTGGCGGGAAATCCAGCCGACCAACGCCTATTTTAAGCTCAAGTAATATCGAATAATCGTATCTCAACGTCACGTATTCGTTGCGAAGTGATCCGAAGCAGGCAATGCGCATCCGCAGGCGCGCCTCGTCGTCGAAGGCGACCTCGGCGGGTGAGAGCCCCAGTCCACGCAGCGCTTCCAGATACCCGTCCCGTGCCCGCGCCGGCGGCATGACCTGCAGCCGACGCGCGCGAAAACCAGGAACGCCCGGATCATCCGGTCTATCGGATTTTGCCGCTGTTGCCGATTTGGCCGGTGTCGCGGTGGCCAGCCCGACTTGAAGCAGGGCGGCTCGCGGAGGCAACGCGATATCGAGCACAACCTCGCTGCCGGGACCTTCACCAGCCCGTTGACTCGCGGCTCTCCGCAACGGGCTCCCCTCCCGGTTGGCACCACAGAAGAGCACCCGGGTGACGGCGACGTGCGCGACCGCGCCGCGGATGTCGATGGTCATCATCTGCCGTGGCGATGTCGGCGCTTCGCCGCGGCCAGGGCGGCGGTCGCTGTCGGCAGCATGCCGGCTGCCATCGGCGCCGGCGGCAGCCCCGGTAGACGACGACACCAACGACGCCGCGACCACCCAGAAAGACACCGTTACCGCGCGGCGCGGGCACGCTTTCATTGCTCCACCTCGGGAGCGGGCTGTCCCTGACAGACGTGCGGCTCGTCGCCGGACATCAGCGTCACCGGCTCACACTGCTGGCCCAGCTTGCAGTCCGCCTCGGTCCGACAGTGCACCGGCACCGAGCAGACCGGGGCGTCGCCTTCCTTGAAATTGGTCATCAAGCAGACATGCTCCGGCGCGCACTCGGCCTCGTTCCGGCAGGCGGGAGCGCTGCCCAGCGGGGGAAACCCCGCGAAATATCCCGAAGGGGCAAACAAAAGCACGATGAAATCGTTCCGCGCTCCCTCGGCGTTTCCGTCGGGAACCACGATGTTGACGGGCTGGAGACGTGAGCGAAAGTGCTGGGCCCGCGCGCCCAGCAGGTGCAACCCAACGGGAATGTCGTCCAGCCGGAAACGCCCGTCCGGACCGGTTTCGGACAGGCGCGGTCGATCGTCAAGGTCGATGATTGCCCCGGACAGGGGGCGCGCCGTAACGCCATTCACGATCAGCCCCGTTATGGTCACGCGCGCGGGAGCACGCCCCGCCACCACCGCGCCGCGATTCGCGGCGGGCGCGGCGCAGGCGGACAGCGACATCCCGGGGGCGGTGGTAGCGACGGCGAGCACCAGCGCGTGAAAGGGCAGGCGCAACACGGAGCGGAGTGTAACAAGACCGTCGGACAGCCACCCTTGCGGGGTGGTCATGGCCGGGCTAATTCACACGCCGTGGAAAACGTGGGAGCCGCGCCGCTGATCATGCCCCTGTCCGACCCGGGCGCGGAGTCGCGCGCGGTGGAACTCCTGAAAGCCGGCGGGGTCATCGCCTTCCCCACCGACACCTTGTACGGCATCGGTTGCGCCTATGGGCGGCGGCGGGCGGTCGAACGCATCCTGAACATGCGCGGCATCGATCGGTCCCGGCGACCGTTGACGTTCCTGTTGCCCGATCTGGGCGAAGTGGCCCGGTATGCGGAGGTGACCGAGGCCGGCCACGCCCTGCTGGGTCGGGTCTTCCCGGGGCCGTATTGCGTGGAACTGGTGGCGGCGTCCGTGGTTCCAGACCCCTACGTGGTGGGGCAACGCCGCACGATTGGCGTGCGCATCCCCGATCACCCGTTCTGCGAAAAGATGCTGTGGGGGCTGGGGACGCCGGTGTTGACGGCCACCGCCAAGGGACGCGACGGGCACCTGCTGACGGATGCGGCGGCCATCGCCGCCGCCTACGCCGACGACATCGACCTGATCGTCGACGGCGGCGTACAGGACGGGGCGCCTTCGACGGTGGTCAGTCTCCTCGATGACTGGGTAACTTTGCTGCGCCAGGGGCGCGGCGATCCCGATCGCCTCCTGTGAACGGAAAGGGAGGGGGTCAGCCGAAGCCCTTGCCGATCAAGAAGATCTCGATGCTCTGGGCGCGCGAGCTGTCGGGTTTTATGATCTTCACGTCCGAGAAGCGCGTGGCCAGCTGGCGGCGGACATCTTCGAAATCGGGGCCCTGGAACACCTTGCCCACGAAGGCGCCGCCAGGCGCCAGCAATCTGGTGGCTCGCAACATCGCCTCGCCGAACAGACGGGCCGAACGGGCCTGATCGGTGGAACGGATACCCGTGGTGTCGGGCGCCATGTCCGACAGCACCGCGTCGAACGCCTTCAAGGTGCCCAGCAACTCGTCGTCGGTGGTGGTGAAAATGTCGCCGGTCAGCACGCGCGCGCCGGGTACCGGGCGTGGCAACGGGTTGCGATCGATGCCCACCACGGCGCCGTGCGGACCCACCACCTGCACCGCGTACTGCAACCACGAGCCGGGGGTGCACCCCAGGTCCAGCACGCGATC
>JBDSME010000414.1:0-4215 GCA_039916065.1 Polyangia bacterium | reverse complement strand
TTCTAACCCCGTTAACCCGTTGGCGGCGGGCCGGCACCGGACACCCGGCACCGGCACTCGCGCTTTTGCGGAATATCTGCTAGGTCTCGCCCGGTCAAAAGGAGAATGTACATGTCGCGCTGGTTGGTTCTCGGTATTTTCTTGCTCGGCTCATCGCCGGTTCACGCTCTGGCCGAAGAGGTCAAGCTTGGCTACGTCGATCTTCAGCGTGCGCTGAATGAGACGGAAGATGGCCGCAAGGCGAAGGCGAACCTGAAGAAGGTCTTCGACGCGAAGCAAAAAGAGCTGGATGAGCAGCAGGAGACGTTGAAGAAGGATATCGAGGATCTCAACAAGAAGCGGACGTTGTTGCCCGCCGAGAAGGTCCGCGAGAAGGAGGCCGAGCTGCAGGAACGCATGCAGAAGGTCCAGCAGACTTATATGCGCCATCAGCAAGATCTCAGCGCCAAGGAGCAGGAGGCCACGGCCAAGATCTTCGAGCGGATGAGCAAGATCATCACCAAGATCGCGGTGGCCGAGAACTTCACCATGGTGCTCGATCGGCAGCAGTCGGCGGTGTTGTTCGCCAAGCCCCACCTGGATCTGACCAACGAGCTCATTCGCCGCTACAACTCGGGCGAGGGCGCCACTCCGGGAGGCGCACCCACGGCAGCCGCGGGCGCTGGCGCGGGCAAGACCGCGCCTTCATCCGCGAAGACGCCAGCCCCGGCGGCCAAGAAGTAGCCATGCCCGAAGCGTTGAACATCCGCGACATCGAGCGGGTGCTCCCGCACCGTTACCCTTTCTTGCTGGTCGATCGCGTCGATGAGATTGGCGACGAGCGTATCGTCGCCAGCAAGATGGTGACCCGCAACGAGCCGCACTTCGAGGGGCACTTTCCGGGCAATCCCGTGATGCCGGGGGTGTTGATCATCGAAGCCCTGGCGCAGGCGGGGGCGCTGTACGCCGCCCGCCTGACCAAGTTCGATCCCGAGCGGCAGGTCATCTACTTCATGGCCATCGACAAGGCCAAGTTCCGCAAGCCAGTGATTCCCGGGGATCACCTGATCCTGGAGGTGACGCCGCTGCGCAAGGGCGGCGCCATCTGGAAGATGCGCGGCGAAGCAAAGGTGGGTGGTGCGGTGGTAGCCGAGGCCGAGTTCATGGCCAGCATCCAGCCGCGCCCCGGCACCACGCCCCCCTCCTCTCCTTCTTCTTCTCCTTCTTCTTCTCCTTCTTCTTCTTCCTCTTCCCCGTCCTCTTCTCCTTCCCCCACCGGAGACTAGGCGTTTTTGTCTCCGGCGATCGGATGGCCCATTCGAGCGTGGAGAGGGCTCCTGATGCTGCCCGTGGTGGCCATCGCTGCCATGGCGGGCTCCGGGTGCCGGCGGTCGTCGCACATGCTCCCCAAGACCGACGGCGCGGCGGTGGTGGTCGCCCCTGAGGCAACGGCCGAGCCAGGGCTTTCGGTTGTGGACGAGGTGGAGCCGAACGACCTCCTCGCAAACGCGCAGCCGCTGAATCCTACCAGCGCGCTGGCGGTCGCCATCGCCGGCCGCCTGGTGTCGCCCCCCGGCGTGAAGGCCAAGGACGTCGACCTGTATCGCATCGTGGTTCCGCCTCCAGCGGTGGTGGTGGCCGAGGCCGACGGTGGCCAGGGTCAACCGCGCCAGCGTCTCGCCATCGAGGTCCGTCCCGACGTGTCCATGTCGATATCCGTCGACGCCCTGGATGATCTCGGCAAGATCCTGGTGTCCGCTGTCGGGACCGCCAATGGTGAGGGTGAGGCCATTCCCAACCTGGCCGTCATCCCGGGCACCTACTTCGTCCGGGTGAAGCCGGGGGCCGCCACCACCGCTGGCAATCAGGGATCTGGCGGCGCAGCCGGCGGTTCCAGCCGACACGACGCCGAAACGGTGGCCAGCGCCCGCCTGGGCCCGGCCGCCTATCGGTTGACCGTTCGTTTGCTTCCCTTCGAGGCCGGCGACGAGGTGGAACCGAATGGAAAGGGGACATTGGCCAATGAAGTGGCTCCCGGCGCCGACGTCGCCGGCTTCCTGGCCTGGCGTCGGGACGAGGACTGGTTCCGTCTCTCCCTGGCCGGGCTCCCCGAGGGCAGTGTCCTTTCCGCCGATCTCGACGCGCCCGCACAGGTGGCCGCCACGCTGGCCGTGTACGACTCGGTCGAGCACAAGATGATCGAACAGCATGGCGCCCGCAAGGGGGACCGGGTGGCCATCCGCAATGTCCGTCTCCCGTCCTCCGAGCCCGCCATATTCGTGGTGGTGCGCGCCGACGTGGGGCGGAACAGCGAAGCGCGCTACACCTTGCGTTTGCGCACCGAGGAGGCGAAGGCGGATTCGGAGCTGGAGCCCAACGACGATCCGACCCACGCGGTACCGCTCGGGGACGGCAATTTCCTCGGTTACCTCGGTCCAGGCGACGTGGATGTGTACCGCTACACGGCCGCCATGCCCACCGAGCTGGATTTCGAGGCCACTCCGCCGGATCACGTCGACCTCAAGCTGGAGGTGCTGGGCGATGACGGCACCGTCTTGCTGAAGGTGGACGCGGGCAAGCGACGCGAGGCCGAGCGCCTGCCCAACATTTACGTGTCGGGATCGGTGTTGTTGCGGCTGTCGTCGGGCAAAGGCGACGGAAATCTGGACGAGCCCTATCGCGTCACCACCAGCAGCCATCCCATCACGCCCGGCGCGGAACGCGAACCCAACGGGACGACGGCGCTGGCCACGCCACTGCCGGACGGCGCGACCGGAACCGGATTGCTGTATCCACGCGGCGACGTGGACTTCTGGCAGACGCACGCGCCGCCTCCCCCTGAGGGATCGCTCGCCGTGGCGGTGCGCGGTGTGCCCGGACTGGCCCTGGACGTGCGTGTGGCCGGAACCAGTGGCAAGGAGCTGGCGCGCTTTCGCGTCGCCGGCGACGCCTCCGCCCCGACCCGCGTCACTCCGGGCGCGGATGGATGCTGCCTGGTGCAAATACGGGAAGCGGGAGGCCGCGGCGCCAACCCCCGCGACCGCTATTCCTTGTCCGTGGCGCCGTGAACAGCGACGACGGCGCCGCTGGTGGCGACGTCGTGGCGGCGCGCGGAACGACGCTGCTGGCTGTATGCACCACCCTGATCCTGATTTCCGGTGGCCTGGCGGGCTGTGCACACGGTACCGCGCGGCCGGCGCAGGTGGTTCACGGATTCGCGGATGCGGTGGCCGGGCGCGACTGGGAGACCGCCTACAATTTCATGTCCGCCGGGTATCGGGCCCGCGTTTCGCTGGCAGCCTTTCGCGCCCAGATGGAGGCGGAACTGGCCACGGTCAGCGGCGACGCGGCCATGCTTTCCCAGGCGCCGCTCCAGGCAGCACGGGCGCAGGTCGACACACCGTCAGGAGAGCAGCTCCCGCTGGTTCTGGAGGACGATCAGTGGAAGCTGGACGTCCAGCCGCTGCACCCGTTTCGGCAGGATTCGCCAAGGGCCGCCTTGCGTACGTTTGTCAGGGCGGTGGATCGGCGGCGCTACGACGTCGTTTTGCGCCTGGTGCCGGCGGCCCGGCGGTCGGGCGTTACCGTGGAGACGCTCCGTGCGTACTGGGAAGGTGCGGGCGCCGCGGAGCACCGGCGGTGGCTCGATCACTTGCGCGTCAATCTGGACGCGGCGATCGTTGACCTCGGCTCCGAGGCGCAAATGCCGTATGGAACGGCCACCATCGCTTCGCCAGCGGAAGGCCAAAGGCCAGGAGAAGGGGAGGGTGAAGTCCGATTCTTGCTGGAGGAGGGGATGTGGAAAATTGATGAAATCCACCGATGACATCAAGTGACAGTTTTACCGCGCCGCTAAGCGACCGAGGCCGCAAAGATTTCCAGGTCCGCAACAGACCGTGATCCCTGGGGATCTTTTCGGCTAAGGTTCCCTGACGGAATTGCCGATCTTGACTAGGCGGCAAGGATATTGCAGGACGTAACAGAGGGGGACCATGCTCGAGCCCTGGATCATAGAACAGATCCGTCGCCGGGAAGAAGAAGAGCGCCGGCGTAACGAGCGTCCGCAGTTGGAGATCCCAACCCACGATAGCCCGGCCGAACACTGGCGCCGTCAGAACGAAGAACGGGATCGGAAGAATCCCGATCGCGGCCGCCGTCCCGAGGACGATCGAGAATCAGACAAGAAGGACGAAGAGAAACCCGAACGCGGGGTCATGATCATCGACTTCGGCCTGG
>JBDSME010000413.1:0-6209 GCA_039916065.1 Polyangia bacterium | reverse complement strand
GTCCGGGCGCGTCTTGACCAGGCAGAGGACCTCGTCCTCCTCCTGGACCTGTCCCTCCCAGCGGTACACCGACCGCACGCCGCCCACGATGTTTACGCACGCGGCCAACCGTTCGTCCACCAGCGCGCGCGCTATCAACTCGGCGCGTTCGCGATCAGGGGCAGTGATGTGAACCTCCAGCGCATTTGCCATCGGAGCTGTTGTTTATACGTCACCAACGTGCGCGAACACCACGGAAGCTCTTGACGGCCTTCGGTGGTTGGTGGAGATTTCCGCCGCTTTGGTGATCGTCCAGAAATACGGGGGCACTTCCGTCGGCACCATCGACCGCATTCGCAACGTGGCCCGTCGCGCGCTGGCGACGCAGAGGAAAGGTCACGACGTTGTGGTGGTGGTCTCGGCCATGTCCGGTGAAACCAACCGCCTCCTGGGCATGGCGCAACAGCTCTCCCCCATTCCCGACGAGCGGGAGCTGGACGTGATCGCGTCCACCGGTGAGCAGGTGACGGTCGGTCTGATGGCGCTGGCCATCCAGGCCGAGGGGGGCCTGGCCACCTCGTTGCTCGGTCACCAGGTGCGCATCCTCACCGATAGCGCATTTGCCCGCGCCCGCATCCAGGACATCGACGTTCAGGCGGTGCGCCGCGCGCTGGCCGCCGGGAAGATCGCCGTGATCGCCGGTTTTCAGGGCGTGGACAAGGACGGCAACATCACCACCCTCGGTCGCGGCGGGTCCGACACCTCGGCGGTCGCCGTGGCGGCGGCCTTGAAGGCCGATTCGTGCGAGATCTACACCGATGTGGATGGCGTCTACACCGCCGACCCCAACGTGGTGCGTGACGCGCGAAAGATCGAGCGGATCAGCTACGAAGAGATGCTGGAGCTGGCGTCACTCGGCGCCAAGGTGTTGCAGATCCGTTCCGTCGAGTTCGGGATGAAATATCAGGTCCCCATTCACGTTCGGTCCAGTTTCAATGATAACGAAGGAACCTGGGTGGTCCCGGAGGAGAAAGCCATGGAAGCCGTTTTGGTAGCGGGAGTGACCGCCACACGCGACGAAGCAAAGATCACCCTGTCGGGCGTTCCGGACGAACCGGGCGTGCAGGCCCGTGTGCTACGCCCACTCGCCACCGCCGGGATCGTCGTGGACGTCATCGTGCAGGCGCACATCCAGAACGGTCGCACCAACCTGACCTTCACCCTTGCTTCCAGCGATCTGGCGCGCGCCAAGGACATCCTCACCAAGCATTGCGGGGACATCTGTCCGCCCGATCAGATCAAGTCCGAGGAGAACCTGTCCAAGGTATCGGTGGTCGGGGTGGGGATGCGTTCCCACGCCGGCGTGGCGCTGAAGATGTTCGAGATCCTCGCCAAGGAAAACATCCACGTGCACCTGATCTCGACCTCCGAGATCAAGATCTCGTGCGTGATCGAGGCGAAGTACGCGGAACTGGCCGTGCGGGCGCTCCACGACGGATTCGGCCTGGCTCACTCGCCGCAGTAGTACCACTGCATACCAGCCGGGCCTCCTTCAACCAGTCGGCTGGTGCCGTTGATGCTGGTCGTCCGTGGGGCGAAGTTACTTCTTGGGGGCGGCGGTCGCCGCGGCGGAAGCGGCGGGCGGCGAGGTGGGGGCGGTCGCGGGCTGGGTGGCCGCGCCGGCCGGCGCTACGGGCGCCGGAGCCGCGGGTGCGGAGGCGCCGTTGGGGGAGGGTTGGGCGTCGTCGCCTTCGGGAGCGCGGTCCCACTTGTCGACGCGTCCCGAACCGGCGGTGTCGTATCCGATGCGGTCGAGGCGGCCGTTCTCGTAGTATTCCCACTGGTCCACCCGCCCGTTGTTGTCCGAATCGCGCTCAAGTCGCACCAGTTTGTCGTCCTCGAAGAACTTCCAGACATCCGATCGGCCATCGTAGTTGGTGTCCAGTTCCTCACGCACTTTCTTGCCGTTGCCGTAGTAAACGGTCAGGTCGATGCGTCCGTCGAAGTCGAGGTCGAACTCATCCAGCGCCGACTGCACGCCGCTGTCGTCGTAGTAGTAGGTGATGTCCACCTTGCCATCGTGATTCAGGTCCACCTGCTTGCAGGTCATGACCTGAGCCCCCTTGCCGTTCGGCGCGTAGTACTTCCAGACGTCCGCCTTCTTGTCGAGGTTGGTGTCGGCCCCAATAACCTCCTTCCCGTCAGACTTACAGCGGGACCGGTCGACGGGGGGGGGAGCCTGGACGTTGGCGGCTCCAGCGGACCCGGCGTTCTGGGGGGGCGGTGTCTTCGAACCGCAGCCGCCAGCGGCCAGAAGGCCGAGCGCCGCCACACCCAGACGGAGGGAATTATGCAAGGAAGAACACACCGGCCGACGATGCGAGTCGCTCATGATGGGGTCCTAAAGTAGAGCCAAAGTCTCGATACCGCAAGTTGACGCACCCCGGATCGCCACCGCTGCTGCTGCGGCAACTGGCCGCCACGCGCCTGGGCAGTGACGCCTTTGACACCCGACATATGGCCATGCATTGTCACGGCATGGGCCGGAAGAAAATTTCCACAACCGTCTACATCACCCCCGAGCAGAACGACTTGCTGAAGCAGCTCCACGACAAGACCAAGGTCCCGGTGGCGGAGTTCATCCGTCAGGGCATTGACCTGGTGCTGGAGCGTGAAAAGCGAAACCTCCCCGGCCAGATGACCTTCGATGTCGCTCGCGACCTGCAAGGACGGCGATAGTCCGGCTGCCTGAGGCGCCGCCGCCGCGCGCGGGCTGCTAAGCTGCGCGCCCCCGTCCTGACGTTCGTCTTTTTTTCGTCCCTTTATTCGTCCTTCTTGCGTTGCTGGCCGTTTCGTCCTTCTTGTCGAGAGCCTCCCCCCATCCATGTCCATACCGACCAAGTTTATCCGCAATTTTTCCATCATCGCGCACATCGATCACGGCAAGTCCACGCTTGCCGACCGGCTCCTTGATGCCACCGGGGCGCTGTCTGATCGCGAACGTCGCGCGCAGTTCATGGACAGCATGGACCTGGAACGGGAGCGCGGCATCACCATCAAGGCCGCCACCGTCCGCCTCAGCTACACCGCCGAAGACGGTGAGACCTACGAGCTCAACCTGATCGACACCCCCGGACATGTCGACTTCCACTACGAGGTGTCACGGTCTCTGGCCGCCTGCGAAGGCGCCGTTTTGGTGGTGGATGCTTCGCAGGGGGTGGAGGCCCAGACCCTGGCCAACGTCTATCTGGCCGTGAACAACAATCTGGCCATCGTGCCGGTGATCAACAAGATCGATCTGCCGGCCGCCGATCCCGAGAACGTCCGGCGCCAGATCGAGGAGGTGGTGGGGATCGACGCTTCGGAGGCCATCCTGGCATCCGCCAAGGAAGGGGTGGGCATTCACGAGATCCTGGAAGCGGTGGTGAAGAAGTTGCCGCCCCCGGTGGGCGACGCCAGCAAGCCGCTGCGGGTGTTGCTGCTGGATAGCTGGTACGACGCCTACCGCGGCGTGGTGATCCTGGTGCGGGTGATCGACGGCACCCTGCGTCCGCGCCAGAAGGTGCGCTTGATGGCCGCCGCCCGCGAGTACGAGATCCAGACCATCGGCGCCTTCGCCCCCTTTGCGCGCGAGATCCCCGAGCTGGGTCCGGGCGAGGTGGGATTCTTCACTGCTGCCATCAAGGATGTCGCCGACGCGCGGGTGGGGGACACCATCACCGATGCAGGTCCACCCCAGGTGAAGGCTCTGCCGGGATTTCAACCCGCCAAGCCCATGGTGTTTGCCGGCATCTTTCCCGTGGACTCGGCGCGCTACGAGGACCTGCGCGACGCGCTCGACAAGCTGCGCCTCAACGATGCTTCGTTTTCGCGGGAGCCCGAGTCCTCGGCCGCTCTGGGGTTCGGGTTCCGCTGCGGGTTCCTGGGCCTGCTGCACATGGAGATCGTGCAAGAACGGCTGGAGCGCGAGTACAACCTGGATCTGATTACCACCGCCCCCACGGTGCGCTTTCGGGTCATTCGCAACAACGGGGACGTCTTCGAGTTGGACAACCCCGCAAAGTTCCCCTCCGAGGGGGAGATAGCCAGCATCGAGGAGCCGGTAATCGCCCTTACCATCCACACCCCGCCCGAGTTCGTGGGCGGCATCCTCAAGCTGTGCGAGGACAAGCGGGGCGTTCAGACCGGGCTCACCTACGCCGGCGAAAAGCGTGTCATCATTCGTTACGACTTGCCGCTTACGGAAATGGTTTTTGGGTTTTACGACCGGCTCAAGTCGGTGTCGCGGGGCTACGCCTCACTCGACTACGAGCCGAAAGGCTACGTTCCCGCCGACCTGGTGCGCATGGACCTCTTGGTCAACCAGGAGCGGGTCGATTCGCTGTCGCTGATCGTTCACCGGGAGGGCTCGTTCAACAAGGGGCGCGACCTGTGCGTCAAGATGAAGGAGCTGATTCCCCAACAGCAGTTCGAGGTGGCCATCCAGGCGGCCATCGGGTCGAAGGTGATTGCCAGGACCACCGTGAAGGCCTTGCGCAAGAACGTCACCGCCAAGTGCTACGGGGGGGACATCTCCCGCAAGCGGAAGTTGCTGGAGCGGCAGAAGGAAGGTAAGAAACGGATGAAGCAGGTCGGAAACGTGGAAATTCCTCAGGAAGCCTTTTTGGCTATTTTGAAGGTGGACTGATCGATGGCAAGCGGAGTTTTCGACTGGTGGCAGCAGCGCGGCGCCCTTCGGCGGACTCGAGCGGAGGGCAAGCACCTCATCAAGGAGGCGCGGCGGATCCTCAAGCGAAAGACCTTCCGCATCCCCCAGTCCGCCGCCGAAACTGTCTCCGCGGCCGCCAACGAGCTGGAGCGCGCACTGGAGACCGACGACGCGGAGAGGCAGCGCGTGGCTCTGAGTGCCCTGGACGAGGTGATGGAGGACAAGCTGTCTTTCGCCCGCAAGTCCACGGTGCGCGAGTACTCGGAGTCGATCGGCATTGCCGTGGCTATCGCCTTGTTGCTGCGCGCTTTCGTGGTGGAGGCGTTTCAGATCCCGTCGGGGTCGATGATCCCCACCTTGGAGGTGGGCGACCACATCTTCGTGGCCAAGTTTTCCTACGGGCTGGGAATTCCCTTCACCGACAAGAAAATTTTCGAGTACTCCTCGCCCAAGCGCGGCGACGTGATCGTCTTCAAGTTTCCTCAAGACCACACCACCGACTACATCAAGCGGGTGGTGGGCCTGCCCGGTGACCGACTGGAACTGCGGCAGAACGAGCTGTTCATCAACGATCGGCCCATGCCGCGCGAGCACGTCGGCGTCTACCGCTACACCGACAGTCCTCACGGTGGCGACGAACGCGAATGCGACCTGTGGATGGAGACGCTGGGGGACAAGCGCCACCAGGAGATCCAGGAACCCAACCGCCCCCCGGCCAGCTTCGGCCCCATCACCGTTCCCGAGGGGAGCGTGTTCGTGATGGGCGACAACCGCGACAACTCCTCGGATTCGCGGGTTTGGGGCTATGTCAAACACGACCTCATAAAGGGACGGGCCCTCATCGTGTGGTGGTCCCGCGCCGTCATCGAGGAGCGCGGCCCCTGGTATGCGCAGCCCGTCGAATGGGCAAAGTCCATTCGGTTTCACCGATTTTTCAGCGCAGTGAAGTGAGCGTAGGGGGGACTTTGTCCCCCCTACGAGACCCCCCTGAATGCTTTACGGCGCGGCCGGCGCGGCGAAGCCGCACCTCCCGGTGCTGGATTGGCGATGTGGTCGCCGGAAGGGGAAGGGGAAGGGGTTAGCGGGTCAGGAAGTAGACGAGGGTGCTGATGACCGCGGCGGCGGCGCTCAGCACGGTGACGACGCGGAGGGCCTGGAAGCGACCGGCGCGATTGTCGGCGCTCTTCATCACGCTGGCTATGTGGGCGCGCAGGGCGTTGGTGTCGCCGTGGCGCTCCTCGCGCGTCTTGGCCACCATCTTCAGGATCACCTCGTCGACGTAGGTGGGGATCTGTAACGTAGGATTCAGCCGTGACGGGGCCGGGGGCGGCTTTTGCATGTGAAAGTTGATGATCTGCACCGGGGTCCTGGCATCCTTGAACGGCAGCATGCCCGTGAGCATCTCGTACGCCATGATGCCCAGCGCATAGATGTCGGAACGGCCGTCCAGCGGCAACCCGCGCAGCTGCTCCGGAGACATGAACTCCAGCGTGCCCAGCGTCTGCCCCACGGCGGTGAGCGC
>JBDSME010000412.1:0-9846 GCA_039916065.1 Polyangia bacterium | reverse complement strand
CTTCCCCTTGCCCTTGCCCTTGCCCTTCCGGCACCGCCTCGCCTCCCAGCCGCGCCAGCATCGGCCGCACGAAGGCCTCGAACACCACCATCGACGACGTGGGGTAGCCGGGCATCCCCACCACCGGTTTGACCCCGGCGCAGGCGAACACCGTGGGCTTGCCCGGGCGAATGTCGATGCCGTGGAACAGCACGCCCGGTGCCTCGACGGCGCCCAGAACGCGCCCCGTGAGATCCTTGGGTCCCACCGACGACCCGCCCGACAGCACCAGCCCGTCGTTCTCGGCGATCAGGCGCAGGACCGTGTCGCGCAGCAACTCGAAATCGTCACCCACGATGCCGGCCGGAACAGCGATCCCACCGGCGGACTCCACCTCGGCGGCCAGCACATACTGGTTGGAGTCGCGCACCTGTCCCGGTCCCGGCACTTGATCGGGCGGACAGATCTCAGACCCGGTGGCCAGCACGGCGATGCGCGGGCGCCGGTAAACCACGACGTCCACCACCCCGAAGGCGGCCAGTGCCGCCAGATCCCCGGCTCGGAGGCGGCGCCCCGCCGCCAGGATCTCTAGCCCGGCTCGAAGATCGTCGCCCGGCATGACGATGTTCGCGCCGGGCTCGATCGCCCTGGTCACTCGTACCTCAGTGCCCGGGGCGGCGTAGGCGCGCGCGCCAGGGACGGGGGCGACACCATCCGTCACGGGAGCGGTGAACTCGACCATGACCACGGCATCGGCGCCATCCGGGACCACCGCGCCCGTGGCGATCCCAACCGCCTGGCCGGGGCCCACCTGGCCCGCGAAGGTGGTCCCCGCGGGGACGGCGCCCACCACGCGCAACACCACCCCGACAACCCCGCCTGCCCCAAGATGACCGCTGGCCGCCGCCGCCAGGTCCGTTGAGCGGACGGCATACCCGTCCATGGCTGACAGACGCGCCAGGGGCAGGTCATGCGGCACCACCAGCGCCTGCGCCAGGACGCGTCCGGCGGCGGCGCGCAACGAAACGACCTCGCGGCCCACCGGTATCACGGCCAGCAGCAGGCGCCGCGCCTCCGCCGCCGGGATCAACGTCAACCAGTCCGACACGGCGGCCAGTCTACCGGATCACGGACGGCAGCGGTTCAGACCGGCAACACCGGCCGCCGCCGCTCGTAACCAGGAACGCGCTTGGAAACCGCCGCCGCAAAACGCCTGATCAGCTCGCCGCGCAATCGATTCCCCGCGACGACGGCATCCACGTGCAGGTTGGCGGCGAGCTTGAGCAGATCGATGTCCTCGCGGTATTCCCGCCGCAGCTCCTCCACGTAGGCCGCCCGCTCGCTCTCCGGCTTTTCGGCTATCTTGTTGGCGAACACGGCGTTCACCGCCGCCTCCGCGCCCATCACGGCGATCATCGCTTGCGGCAAGGCCAGCGTGGCGTCGGGGTCGAACCCGGGGCCGCACATGGCGTACAGTCCGGCGCCGTATGCCTTGCGCAGGATGACGCTGATCTTCGGGACGGTTGCGTCCGCTACCGCCGAGATCATCTTCGCGCCATGACGGATCATGCCCTGCCGCTCCACCGCCTTGCCGATCATGAATCCCGGGACATCGGCCAAAAACAGCAGCGGGATACCGAAGGCGTCACACAGCCAGATGAACCGCGCCGCCTTGTCGGCGCTGTCCACGAACAGCACGCCCCCCTTCCATTTCGGCTGACTGGCCACGATGCCCACTGGTTGCCCATCCAGGCGCGCCAACCCGGTCACCAGCTCGCGCGCGAACAGCCGCTTGATCTCGAAGAAGCTGCCTTCGTCGACCAGGCTTTCCACCACGGCGTAAATGTCGAAGGCCTGGTTCTGGTTGGGGGGCAGGATCTCGTCGATGCGGCGCGCACCAGGCCGCGGAGGCCGCGCCGCCGCAACCGGGGCCGGCTCACCGGCGCGGGCCGGCATGAAGGCCAGGTAGGCGCGGGCCGTCTCCAGACAGGCGCGCTCGTCCGGCGCCAGCAAGTCCCCGCAGCCGGAAACCTCACAGTGCATCCGGGCGCCGCCCATCTCCTCCAGCGTCACCTTCTCGCCGATCACCATCTCCGCCATGCGCGGCGATCCCAGATACATGGAGGCATTTTTGTCCACCATGAACAGCACGTCGCAGAACGCCGGGATATAGGCCCCGCCGGCGGCCGATGGGCCAAACAGCAGGCAGATCTGCGGGATCGCTCCCGACAGGCGAACCTGGTTGTGAAAGATGCGCCCGGCGTGACGCCGACCGGGAAACATGTCGATCTGGTCGGTGATGCGCGCCCCCGCCGAGTCGACCAGATAGAACAGCGGAATGCGCAACCGCCCCGCCTGCTCCTGGATGCGCACGATCTTCTCCACCGTACGCGCCCCCCACGACCCCGCCTTCACGGTCGAATCGTTGGCCATGATCGCGACCGGCCGCCCGTGAACCCGTCCGATCCCGGTCACCACGCCATCGGCCGGCAGATCGGCGGCGGTGGCGTTCGCCAGCAGCCCATCTTCGACGAAATCCTTACCGCCGTCGTCGCACAGCAGCGCGATCCGCTCGCGGCAGAACAGCTTGCCAGCGGCGGCGTTCGCCTGATGGTACTTGGCGGCGCCGCCGCGGCGAATCTTCTCCGCCAGTGCTTCCAGCTCCTCGGTACGTGACATCGGGCGATGTTCTCTCTTTCTTCCTTCGACCTTACTTGCGACCTTACTTGCAGGCTGACTGGCAGGCTTTGTTACTTGCCCGCGAAGGCGGGGGTACGCTTCTCGGCGAAGGCGCGCAAGCCTTCGTTGCGATCGTCGCTGCCCAGGACCACCTCGTAACAGCGGCGCTCCTGCGCCAGTCCGCCGGCCACCGTCAACCCGAAGCCGCCATCGATGGCCGCCTTGGCCTGAGCTACAGCCAGCGGACCCCCGGCGGCGATCTCGTCCACCAGCGTGGAGACGGCCTCGTCCAGCTCCGCCCCCTCCACCACCGTGGAGAGCAGACCCAGACCATGGGCAGTCCGGGCGTCGATGCGCCGAGCAGTGAAGATCAGCTCCTTGGCGCGCGGCACGCCGATGATGCGCGCCAGCCGCTGCGTCCCTCCGGCGCCCGGAATGATTCCCAGCCGCACCTCGACCAGTCCCATCATCGCGGTGTCGCTGGCCACGCGCAGGTCGCAGGCCAGGGCCAGCTCCATGCCACCGCCGTAAGCGGCGCCGTTGATGGCGGCTATCACCGGACAGGGCAGCGCGGCGATGGTGGACAGCACCCCCCCCAGCTCGTCCAAAAAGGCGCGGGTATCGTCCGCCGTCATCGCCAGGCGTTCCTTCAGATCGGCCCCCGCACAGAAGCTCTTTCCGGCACCGGTGATCACCACCGCCCGCACGCTGGCGTCCGACTGAACCGCCCCCACCCCCGCCGACAGCTCATCCACCAGCGCCCGCGACAAAGCGTTGGCCGCTTCTGGGCGCGACAAGGTGAGCCACAACGCCGGACCTCGACGCTCGACCACCACCAGAGGAGCGCCGCTCACCTCGCTCATGAAAAGAACGGTATCACGAGAGTCGGATTTCAGCGCCTTTGTGGTGATCCCCGCCCCCCCACCTCTGGGGCGACCTTCGGCTTACCCGCCGACGCCGCCGGCGGCACGGCCGCGGGCACCCATGTAGGCGCGATAGAACTTCGAAGGGACCTCGTGCCCCACCAGCGTCGAGGCGAGCCGTGACACCTCCACCAGCTTGTCCAGATCCACTCCCGTGCGAACCCCCATGCCTTCCAGCATGTAAATCACGTCCTCGGTGGCTACATTTCCGGACGCGCCCGGCGCATAGGGACAGCCGCCCAGCCCACCCAGCGCTGAATCTACGGTGGTGATGCCCATCTCCACGCTGACCAGGATGTTGGCCAGCGCGGTGCCGCGGGTATCGTGAAAATGCACCGCCACCTCGGGCAGGGGGATCTCCGCCAGCACCCGGCTCAGCACGTCCCGAACCTGGCGCGGGTTGGCCACGCCGATGGTGTCCCCCAGTGACAACTGGTAGCACCCGAGCTCGCGCAACTGACGACACAGCTCGACCACCCGGACTGGATCGACGGCCCCTTCGTAGGGGCAACCATAGACGGTCGACAGATAGGCGCGCACCTTCAGGCCGGCGGCGCGCGCCGGGGGGACCGTGTCACGAAACGCCTCCAGCGTGGCGGCGATGGTCTTGTTGATGTTCTTCTTGTTGTGCGTCTCCGAGGCCGACATGAACACGGCGATCTCCGTCATGCCGGCCGCCAGCGCCGAATCCAACCCCTGTCGATTGGGGACCAGCGCCGAATAGATCACCCCCGGACGGCGCTTGATCCGCCGTGAAACCTCGACGGCGTCCGCCAGCTGGGGAATCCACCGGGGATTGACGAAGCTGGTGATCTCGATGGCGCGCAGGCCGGTCTCGGACAGGGCGTCAATGAACACCACCTTGTCGTCGGTGGGGATGAGACGCGACTCGTTCTGCAGGCCGTCACGCGGGCCCACTTCGTAGATGGTCACGTCGGGTGGAAGATGCTCCAACACTTCTGTACGATTTTACCACGTCGCGCCAGCGGCCAGCGGATGACCTGGGAGGGGGATGTCAGGTCAGTAGACGCGCGCACAGCTCGTCGGTGACGTCTGCCAGCGTATCCACCACGATGTCCGCGGGCGAAAGGTCATAGCCGACGAAGTTGCCCACGCGCACGCCGATGACGCGCGCCCCCGCCGCCCGGCCCGACAAGATACCCGGGGTGGCATCCTCGATCACGATGCAACGGTGCGCGACGGCACCCACGCCCAACCGTTCCATCGCCAGCAGATAGGCGTCAGGAGCCGGCTTGCCGTGGGCGTAGTCCTCCGCCCCCAGCACGACCTGAAAATAGCGCGCCACCCCGATGCCTTCGATAGCGTCACGCACCTCGACGCGGCTGGCGCCCGAGGCGATGGCCAGCGGGCAGCGCCCCGCCAGACGCTTCACCGTCTCGACGGCAGCCGGCAGCGCCTGGTGTCCGCTCACCGCCAGGAGCGCCCGTTTCTCATTCACGGCGCTGGCGATCAGCGACTCCATGGTGACGGACAGTCCGTGGTTGGTGGCGATGAGGGCATGAATCTCGTTCCAGGAGTGCCCGATGATGAAGCGCCGCTCCTCCTCGGACAGGGTCACGCCCAGGCGGCGGCAGGCCAGGACCACCGACTCCACGTTGGCGCGCTCCGAATCGACCAGCGTCCCATCCAGATCGAACAGGATCGCCGCCGGAACCGCCAGCGGCGCCCCCATCGAAACCTTTGCCGGGCCGGACACCCGGCGCTTCTACCGGGCAGGGCTGGCACCGTCAAAAGGGGCGCCAGAAAACCAAACGCAGCGAAACGACCCGGCGACGTCACCGACAGGGCGCCCGGGCCACGAAGGTGCTAGATTGCCCTACAAAGAAGGAGGCACCATGCCGTTCGGATTGGGAATGGGTGAGCTGGTTATCATCCTCGTTATCGTCACCGTTGTGTTCGGCGCGACCAAGCTCCCCGCGCTCGGCGACGGTATGGGGAAGGCCATTCGGAACTTCAAGCGCTCGATCGACAGCGGCGACAAGGACGAGGAGGCCAAAGGTATCGACACCAAAAACGACGGCAAGAACGACACCAAGGCCGACGTTCCGCCCAAAACGCCGTAAGAAGCCGCCTTAATAAGAGACGCGCTGGCGACAGAAACCCTCCGACCGGCCCGACAGGTTGTGGGGCGCTGTTGACGAGCTCCCCGGGGGCGAGCGATCCTATTCGCAGGTTGCGGATACTTGAGCGTCGCCAAGGTGGTCCCTTCGGTCGCCCCAAGCTGAGGCTGTGGGTGCTTGCCTTGGCGGTGGCGGTGGCGGAGGACGGGACGCGGGGGGTTCAGGCGCGGAGCTTTGGCGGCCACGATTCCTTCGTCGCCGCCACCACCGCGCTGGTCAGCGAGCGCTCGGAGAAGGTGCGGGTTCAGGCGGCGCTGGTGCTGAGCAGGGCGGAGGATCAGCGTGCGGTGCCCTTCCTCATCCGCGCCCTGGCTGACCGCAGTCCCCTGGTGCGCGGAATGGCCGCCAAGGCGCTGGGACACCTCGGCGACCAGCAGGCCCGTCCCGGGCTGGAGGTGGCGGTTCGTGATCGGCACCCGCTGGTGAGGCGCCACGCGGCGGCGGCGCTGGAGGCGCTGGCGGAACGTCAGGCGGCAGCGCCCATCGCGGTCCAGGCCATGGGGGACAAGACCCACAGGGCATCGGGCGAGCTCCGTGAGCGCATGCGCGGGTTCGTGACCGCCGAGTTGCGCGGGTTCGGCAAGCACGGCGCCGGGGGCTACACCGTGGACGGTGCCATCAAATCACTCTCGATCGCCGGTCATTCCGATCTCATAGAGGTGAAGTGCGCTGTCGAACTGGTGCTGAGCAGCGGGGGAAAGGCCATCATCATGATGAGCTCGGGCGAGGCCATAGTGCAGAGACAACGCCGCCACTTTCGGCCGGCAATGCAGCCGATGATGGAACTGGAGGCCTTGCAACACGCCGTGAGGGGCGCCTCCGATGAGCTCCGCCAGCACTTCGCCACCAATGCACCCTGATTCGGCCCGTGATCTGGCTCGTGATGCGAAACTCTCCAGCGCGCCGCCACGCCGCGCGCTGATCATCGGTGACGTCCACGGGTGTCTGGACGAGCTGAAGAATTTGCTGAAGCTGTCGGCAACCGACGCCCCGCCCGAACAGATCATCCTGGTGGGCGATCTGGTCGCCAAGGGTCCCGATTCGCAAGGAGTGATTCAGTTCGCCCGCGAACGCGGGCTGCGCGCCGTCCTCGGCAACCACGACGCCAAGGTTTTGACCTTCGCCCCAGGCGTCAGCGCCGCCCCACCGGCACAAAGGCCGAAGCAACACGAAGCGGTGGCGCGCGCCCTGACGCCTGACGACTGGCGATACCTGCAAGCCTTACCCCTCACCCTGTCTCTTCCCGAACTCAACACCGTGGTGGTGCACGGCGGCCTGATGTTCGGCGTCCCCTTCGACCAACAGCCGCGCGATCTGGTCATCAACATGCGCAGCATCACCCCCGACGGCCAGCCATCAAAGCACGTGGAAGCGGGCGTCCCCTGGGCCAGCGTCTGGCCCGGCCCTACCCACGTGGTGTTCGGTCACGACGCCGTGAGGGGCCTGCAGCAGCACCGGTTCGCCACCGGCCTCGACACCGGCTGCGTCTACGGCCGCCGCCTCACCGGTCTGCTCCTCCCCGACCACCGCCTGATCTCCGTCCCCTCCCGCCGCCCCCACATCGCTTTCTGAATCCGGGCGCCGGCTAACAAAACCGCCCGTGCGCCATACTCAAACCGTTTGTCATCGCCCCGCGGAAGCGGGGAGAGGATAAAGGTGAGGGGTGCACGCCTGATCGCGGCGCCGCCCCCTCACCCTCCGGCCTTGCGGCCGTCGACCTCTCCCCACTTTCGTGGGGCGAGGTGAAGCTATCTGCCGCTGAAGACCCGAAACAGGCGCTTCACCGGGTCGTAGAAGCGATCGGCCACGCGTTCCTTCAACGGGATGATGGCGTTGTCGGTGATGGTGATGTGCTCCGGGCAGACCTTGGTGCAGCACTTGGTGATGTTGCAAAGGCCGATGCCGTGCTTCTTCTTCAGGTCGTCGACGCGGTCTTCGCCGTCGATGGGATTCATCTCCAGCGCCGCTGTGTAGACCAGGAAACGCGGTCCGATGAATTCGTCGGTCATCCCGTGATCGCGAATGACGTGACAGACGTCCTGACACAGGAAGCATTCGATGCACTTTCGCATCTCCTGCGGCCGCTCTATGTCTTCCTGCGCCACCCGCCAGGTGCCATCGGGCGCGTCGGCGGGGCGAGGCTTGAACTGCTTGATGGTCTTCTTCACCCGGAAGTTCCAGGAGACGTCGGTGACCAGGTCGCGGATCTTCGGGAAGGCCTGCATGGGCTGGATGGTCACCGGCTGGCTCAGGTCGATCTCCGACAGCCGGGTCATGCACATCAGCTTGGGCATGCCGTTGATCTCGGCCGAGCAGGACCCGCACTTACCCGCCTTGCAGTTCCACCGCACCGCCATGTCGTTGGCCTGTTCGGCCTGGATGTTGTGAACGGCATCCAGCACCACCATCCCCTCGCCCACCTCCGTCGGGTAATCGCGAAAGTCACCGCCGCTTGCGTCGCCGCGCCAGATGCGAAATGTAGCCTTGGACATCTACTTGTTCTCCTCGATGATCTGCTTGAGGTCGGCCCGTATCTCGGGGATGGGGCGCCGCTGGATCTGCATGCGCCCATCCGGACCCTTGCGACAGATGATGTTGAAGGTGGCGAAGTTCGGGTCCTTGGCCTCGAAGTCCTCGCGAAAATGACCGCCCCGGCTCTCGCGCCGCTCGATCGCCGAACGCGCCACCGCCTCTGAACAGACCAGCAGGTTCGGCAGATCCATGGCCGTGTGCCAACCCGGGTTGTATTCGCGGTTGCCCACCACGCCCACCTTGGTGGCCCGCTGCTTCAGCGCCTCGATGCCCTCCACCGCGGCCGTCATGTCTTTCTCGTTCCGCACGATACCCACCTTGGCCTGCATCATGTCCTGAAGGTCGTACTGCACCTGGTAGGGGCCCTCGGTGGACCCTCCGGCGGCGGTCCGCTCGAAGGGTGCCAGCAGGGTCTTGCGGGCGGCCTCCACCTGATCAGGGCGAATCTGACCGGCGCCGCGCTCCTTGGCGAACTTCGCCGCACTCTCGCCGGCGCGCTTGCCAAACACCAGCAGGTCGGACAGCGAATTGCCGCCCAGGCGGTTGGCGCCGTGTAGCCCCGCCGCCACCTCGCCCGCCGCGAATAGCCCCGGCACCGTGGACATCTGGGTGTCGCCGTCGACGCGCACGCCGCCCATCACGTAGTGGGTGGTGGGCCCCACCTCCATCGGCTCGCTGGTGATGTCCAGCTCCGCCAGTTGCATGAACTGGTGGTACATGCTGGGCAGCTTCTTCTTGATGTGCTCGCGCGCGTTGGGGAGCTTTTCCTTGATCCAGGCGATATCCAGGAACACGCCGCCGTGCGGGCTGCCGCGCCCGTCACGCACCTCGCGCATGATGCAGCGGGCGACGTGATCGCGCGTCAGCAGCTCCGGGGGCCGCCGCGCGTTCTTGTCGCCTTGCGTGTACCGCCATCCCTCCTCGGGGTTGTCCGCCGTCTGCCCCCGATAGTTCTCCGGGATGTCGTCGAACATGAAGCGCTTGCCCTCGCTGTTGCGCAGCACGCCGCCCTCGCCACGCACCCCCTCCGTCACCAGGATGCCGCGCACGCTGGGCGGCCAGACCATCCCCGTGGGATGGAACTGCACGAACTCCATGTCCATCAAGTCGGCGCCCGCCTGGTAGGCCAGGCTGTGACCGTCCCCGGTGTACTCCCAGCTGTTGGAGGTGATCTTGTAGGCGCGGCCGATGCCGCCCGTTGCCATCACCACCGCCCCCGCCCGGAAAATTCGCGGGTAGCCGCGCTCGCGGTCGTAGCCGAACGCCCCCACCACGCGATCGCCGTCCTTCAACAGCGTGGTCACCGTGTGCTCCATGTAGACCTGGATGCCCTGGTGGATGCCGTGGTCCTGCAGAGTGCGGATCATCTCCAGCCCGGTGCGATCGCCCACGTGCGCCAGCCGCGGGTAGCGGTGACCGCCAAAGTTCCGCTGCAGGATCTTGCCGTCCTTGGTGCGGTCGAATACGGCGCCCCAGGCCTCCAGCTCGCGCACCCGGTCCGGCGCCTCCTGGGCATGAAGCTCGGCCATCCGCCAGTTGTTGACGTACTGCCCCCCGCGCATGGTGTCGGCGAAGTGCACTTTCCACGAATC
>JBDSME010000411.1:0-2862 GCA_039916065.1 Polyangia bacterium | reverse complement strand
GCCAGGGGCTGCTGCGCGAAGTTTCGGCGGAGATACTGGACGCGCAGCGACCGATCCGGGTGTTGCGCGCGCTGAGCTGGGACGGCTCTGTCGAGCGGGCTTTCTTCGCCTCGGGTGCGGTGGAGTTGCCGCGCCCCCTTTACAAGATCCCGCGGGGCGAGGTGACGGCGTCCCTGGAACGCTTCCGCGAGCTCAAGACGCGGGTGATGGGCGACAACGGCATCGAGCGTTTTTTGCGCGAGACCTGTGAATCATTCGCCACCGCGGCGCGCATGTTGCTGGCCGTCGGCACGAAGGATTTTTATTTCCATTCCGCCGAGCTGTACGGCCGCCCGGAGAGCTTGTCGGCCGACCGGAAGACCACCAACCTGGATCTGGCGCGTCACTTCGCTCAGGTGGTCGACGGGCTGGTCGGGCACGCCCATCTGTCGAGCTCCCTCGACGAGCAGGTCCTGTCGGCGGAAGAGGTGGCTCCGGAACTGGAGCGTCGGTTCGCGCAATCCTTTCCCGATCGTGCCATCCGGGTTGAGATCGTCGACGACATCGCCAGCAAGGCGGCGGCCCGCATCGACGTGGTCCAGGTGAAGCGTGGAGCCCGTTTCTCGCGACGTGATCTGTTGCAGCTTGAACACCACGAGGGTCACGTTCATATGGCGACGGCGTTGAACGGTCGCGCCCAGCCGCTGGTTCCCTTCGTGGGTTATCCGTCGCCCCGCACCACCGGGACCCAGGAGGGGCTGGCGGTGCTGACCGAGTTCCTCACCCAGTCGACGGGGGTGGAGCGCCTGCGCCGCCTGGCCGACCGGGCCATTGCCATAAAGATGGCCGAGGACGGCGCCAGCTTCGTCGATCTGTACCGCTTCCTGCGCACCGGCGGCTACGACGAGGTGAGCGCCTACGATTCGGCGCGTCGGGTTTGTCGGGGTGGGCTGGTGGAAGGGGGGGCGCCGTTCACGAAGGACATCTGCTACCTCGACGGTCTGTTGAGGGTCACCAACTTCCTGCGGGTGGCCCTGGTGAAGGGCCACATCGACTACGTGCGGTTATTTTTCGCGGGGAAGATCGACGTCACCGACGTCCCCCTGTTCGGCCGGCTGCGCGAGGAAGGGCTGGTCATTGATCCGCGCTACGTTCCCGCCTGGGCGCGCGATCTCTCCTATCTGACGGCGTTCATGAGCTTCACCGCGTTCCTGGGAGAGATCGACCTGTCGGAGGACCGCCGCCGTTACGACGATCTGATCGCCCACGCCGAGGTCGATCTGATCTGAATTCGCTGACCCTGCGTCCGATGAACCCTCTCCCGCTTGCGGGAGAGGGCCTGGGTGAGGGAAAGCTTTGCGAGCGGCGAGACCCAAATCTGCGGAAATAGCGACACGAGACCCTTATCCATCGGCATTGCGATTAGGCGGGAATTTCGGTGGCAGCGTCGTCGGGGGGCAATTCGGGAGGGGGAGGGCCGGTGAACTCGAGGACGGGGCTTGGGCGCCGTAGCAACCAGATGCCGAGGGCGAAGGCGCCCAGGCAGGCCCACTGCGCCGGGGTCAGGCCGGCATAGCGTTCGTCGGGGCGCAACACATCTCGGGCACGCAAGAAATCCAGCCCGAAGCGCACAGGAGAGTAGAGCGCGGCGAACAACCCGATGAGGCGACCGGCAGGGCGGGGCTGACGGGCGTAAAGATACAGAATGATCGTCAAGACGATGGTGAAGAGCAATTCGTAGAGCCCCAGATCGTGGCGGGGACCGTCGGGGTACTTGACCGCCAGGAAAAAGGTGGTGTGTTGTCCCGGGTGGTCATGCGCGGTGGTGCAACCGAGGCGGCCGAAGATCCAGCCCACCGACAGCCCCAGCGCCACCGCGTCCGCATAGGGCAGGGCGGGGATGTTTTCCTTGCGCGACAGATAAAGGTAGGTGATGGCGGCGCCCGCGAAACCGCCAAACGACGAGAGTCCGGACCACAGGTTCAGCAGCACCAAGGGGTTCTCCTTGATGCGTTCCGGGAAGTAGAAGACCACCGACACAAGGTGGGCCATGACGAAGCCGCCGATCACCATCCGGGCGTTCAGGTACCGGACGTCGCGCGGGTCAATTCCGCGCTTGGCGCCCTCACGCACGGTGAGGCGATCGCCGATGATCACGCCGGCGGCCACCAGCACCCCGAACATGTGGATGGGGACGCCGCCGATGTCGAACAGCTTGAAATCGATGTAGGGGATCATCAGCGAACGATCGGCAGGTCACAGGAGCGATCGGGAATGCACCTATCGTACTAAAACGCCTTACCCGATCGAAATGCCGACGATCGAAGCAAGTTTCTGTTTCCGGCGATCGGGTGGCCTATTGAGTATAGGGAGGTCCAGCTTTGCTGGACCGGCTACGCCGTTAAGCAACTCCGAGGGGGTCGGATCGCGTGAGTGGAGGGCGGCTTTGCCGCCCGGAACTCTTCGCGGGAGGGTTTGGGAACCCTCCCAGGGTTCTCATCTCAATTGTCGGCCTTCCGAGGCCCCTTGCGGCGGCGAAGCCGCCCGGCGCGCGGCCAACTCTCGCACGATGTCACGCTGCCCGTCGGCGTGGTAGCTGGAGCGGACCATCGGTCCTGATTCCACGTGAGGAAACCCCAGGGCCAGCGCCTCCGTGCGCAGCATGGCGAATTCTTCCGGCGTGGCGAAGCGCGCCACCGCCAGATGCGCCGGCGACGGGCGCAGATACTGCCCCAGCGTCAGAATGTCCACGCCGATCTCGCGCAGCTCGCGGAACACCTGGCGCAGCTCGTCCAGCTCCTCTCCCAGCCCGAGCATCAAACCGGTCTTGATGATCGCCCCGCGCGACTTGGCGTGGCGCAAGATGGCGTAGGAGCGGGCATA
>JBDSME010000410.1:0-3255 GCA_039916065.1 Polyangia bacterium | reverse complement strand
GCGGTGGCCCCCCACATCCTGTGGTCCATTGCCCACGAGCAGGGGCTGAAGCTGCCTGTCTCCACCTTCTGGGAGTTCCGCGACCTGGTGACGGCGCGGTCAGACACCGTATCGTCGCTGGGTGACTATCTGGCCATCCTGCATCAGTGGACGGAGAAGATTCAATCGTCCCCCGCCGCCATCGAACGGTCCATCTACGAGATCATCGGCAAGGAGTTTCGTTCGTCGCTGGTGACGTTGATCGAGCTGCGCTTCAACCCCATGAAGCGGAACCTGGGGGGAGAGCGGGACCTTGACCACATCATCCACGCGGCCTTGCGCGGCATGGATCGCGCCTGCCTGGAATACGGCGTGCGCGCCGGGCTGATCTTCTGTCTGGCGCGGGAGTTCCCCTTCTCGCTGAACGAGATCCTGGTGAAGAAGGCGGCAAAATATCGGTCGCGCGGCGTGGTCGGAATCGACCTGGCAGGACCCGAGGTGCATACGCTGGAACTGGGCGGCGAGGTGGAGGGTTACCGCGAGCTGTTTGCGCGGGCCCGCGCCGCTGGCCTGGGCACCACGGTCCACACAGGCGAGACGTCGTACACCTCCGCGGCGGGGGTGCTGGCGGTGCTGGAGAAACTGGCCCCCACGCGCATCGGTCATGGCGTGGCGGCAGCATCCAGCCCCGAGGCAGTGCGCAAGCTGGCGGAAGCGGGCTGCGTGCTGGAGATCTGCCCCAGCTCGAACCTGCGCACCCACGCGGTCGCCAACCTGCAGGAGCTGGGCACGGCGCTGCGCACCTTCGACGACGCGGGGGTGCGGTTCACCATCAACACCGACGGACCCTACCTGCTGAACACGCATCTGCGCGGGGAGCTGGAGATGCTGATCGACGCCAAGATCCTGACCGAATCGCAGATCGAAAGATGCGTGGCGATCGCGCAGGCAGCGACCTTCCTGCGTTGAGGCTAGTGCGGTGCGCTAGATGCCTTACCCGATCAGAGTGTTGACGAATGAAGCAAATTTTCAGACGACCGCAGCGGCGATCCAAGCACCGGGAGGCGCGGCTTTGCCGCGCCGGGCAGGGTCGGATCGACGGCAAGCGGGCGGGCCCGCGGGAGGGCTAGCCCTCCCGCGAGCGCCGAAGGCGCGTTAGTGGCCCTGGCCAATCCTCGCTCGTGTTCCCGGGCCGCCCTTCTCGTCGCGTCGGTCCTGGCCGCCGCGGCCGCTGCCATGATTTTCGGTGAGGAGGCGGCGTCGGCGCGCTCACGTGACGAATTCGACATCGTCCGCTACGTGCCCGCGGACAGCGTGGCCGCGGTCCGTGGCCGGCAGGTGGCCATGCGCTTCGATCTGGGGAGGCGTTTCGAGCTGACCCTGCAGGTGAACAATGCCTTCGCGGCGCAGAACCGGCGGGCCATCGCCCGCGCCGAAGCCGAGATCGCCGCCATTCCCGGCGTGCGGCGCGTGATCGGTCCGTCGGGCCTCCTCACGGTCGCCGTCGATGCGTCGGGTCGGGCCACTTCGGCTCCCCTGCTGGCGGGTGGTCCGGGCGAGGCGGCGAGCGAGCGCGTGCGCCAGCGCCTGATTCGACGCTCGGACGCGATAGGGTGGTTCTTCTCGCGCGCGGGAACGGAGATCCGACTGCTGGTGGACACCGACGATCTCCCCGCGGTTCAGTCGGCCATCGAGACCACCGCCGCCTCGTCAGGGTTGGTGTTGTTGAGCGGCGTGGCGCCAGCGGCGCCGTTGTGGCCAGAGCCCGATCGGCGGCCCAGACCGTTTCCGCCGTGGCTCCCCTTCTTGCTGGTGGTGGGTGCCATGATGCCTGGCGCCTGCGCCGCCGCCGCCAGTTCCCGGCCCACCGTGCCGCGGGGGAGCCTGATCGCCATCGCCGCCGGACTGGCGGCCGCGGCGCCCCTGATGCTGGCTCCCGTCGAGGGCATCCGCCAGTACGCCCTCTGGTCGGCCTGCGTGGTCGCCGCAGTGATGGCACTGCTGATCACCGTGTTTCGGATGGCGGCGACGGCGCCCGGGGTCGAGCCGGTACGCTTGCGCACGCCGCTGGCCATTCTCTTGCCCTCGGTGGTCCTGGTGGGGGCGGCGGCGGTCCTGGCACCGCGCCTGGCGCTGGGGACCCAGCTCTGGACACAGACCTCCGTCTTTTTCGTGGAGGTGCGCGGGGACATGGAAGAGCCGGTGGTGTTGCGCGAACTGCGCCGCCTTACCGATTTTCTGCGCGCCGAGCCCGGCGTGGCCCACGCCTGGTCGATCGCCGATCTGTTCTTCGGGATCCCCGCCGGCGGGGAAGATTTCGGTGGTATTCCCGCGGCGCCAGAGGCGGCGCGCGCCATCCTGGTAGCGGCGCGGGACGACGCCGCCGTCCGGCTGGAGTTGGCCGCCGACCACCGGGCGGCGCTGGTGGGGGTGCGTCTGGATGATGAATCGGGAGTGGATCGGCTGCTGGTACTGGCTCACCTGGACGAGTATCTCCAGCGCGAGCACCGTCCGGCGTTGCGGCGGATCAGCGTGGCGGACGAACGCCTCCCTCCTTCGATCCGGGGACTCGGTCGTGGCATCCTGGCGGCGGACATGCTTGAACGCGTGCTGCGCATCTGCGAGCGCTCCGGGCGCATGCTGAGCGATTCCGACGTGCGGACCATCGAACGCGCCTCCCGTCGCGCCGCGCTGTTGCCGCTTGTCGACCCCGTCAAGTTCAAGGCTGCGATCGCACAGGAGGTCACCGCGTTTCTGGAACAGGTCGCGATCGCCGCGGCGCAGGTGACGCTGCCTCGTCCTGCGGAACGGCAGCGTCTGGTCGATCGGCTGGCGGGCCAGCCGGCGGACGCGCGCGTGGGGGAGGTGTCCCTGGCGCTCAGGGAGCTTTGGGGCAGGCGTCTGCCCGACGCCGTCGTGACCGCGCAGGCCGTCGAGCTCCACCGTCGCCTGGCCGGGGTCAGGCGGCGTGACTCCGCGCGGATCAACTTCAATTACCTGCTGTATGGCGCCGACCTTCCCACCGAGGGGGTCCTGTCCGAAGAGGTGCGTGACGCCACCCTGGACGCCATGGGGCCCATTGTCGGGGTTCCCACGGCGTCGGACGCTCGGGGAGCCTTTTTGGTGGAGGCCGCCGCGGTGGGGGGCGCCCCCAGCGACCAGGCGCTGTCCGTGGCCTGGATGCCGCTGGTGTTGGTAGGTTTGATCATCTTTGCTCTGTTCACCGCGCTCTTGCTGGAGGCGATCGGCGGTCTTGCCGCGCTGGCCTGGTGGCCG
>JBDSME010000409.1:0-3095 GCA_039916065.1 Polyangia bacterium | reverse complement strand
GCCGTTGCCGGCGCGGACCAGATGCTCACCTTGCGCGAGGACTGGACGGGCCCCGCGTACAGCAACGCGGGTTTCAACCAGGCGACCGGCAAGCACAACATTCAGGATTTCGACGACGCCGCCACGTACATCGTGGAACATGTCCCCGCCTGGCCAGCCTTCCACGCGCGGTGGGGAGGCTGCATCCAGTCGAGCTGCATCAACACTTTCCTGGGTAAGTTCCTCGAGGCGGCGTTCCGGCGCCCCGTGACCGACGCAGACGTGCAGGCGTTCAAACCGATCCTGGATGCGGGCGCCACGGCGAGCCTGACCTACGACGAAACGGTCAAGCTGATCGTCCGCGCGACCCTGCAAGCGGCCGAGTTCATCTACCTGTTCCAGGACGCGAATCTCAACGAGTTCCAGCTCGCCTCGCGGCTATCGTACTTCGTCACAGACGGCCCGCCGGATGCGGAGCTCTATGCGGCGGCGAAGGCCGGGACGCTGCGTACCACCAACGTGCTCGGCCAACAGGTGGATCGCCTCCTGGGGGCCAGCAGCGGCCGCTTCGCAAGGGCATTCGCGCGTGACTACTTCGAGCTGAACGTGACCTTCCTCCGGGCGGGCGATCGCGAAACCCAGCGCCAGCTGGTGAATTCGGCCATCGAGTCGTTTGCCGCGTCGGTCGAGCAGAAGAAGCCGGTCGACTTCATCATGACCGCTGACTCCTTCGTCGTGAATGACGCCACGTCGGCCTGGCTCGGCTACCCGGCCATGAGCAAGCTCGTGATGCCAAGCAGCCAGTATCCCTTCCTGGGCATGATGACCCACCCGGCGGTTCTGATGGCGATCAGCAATGAACAGACCGGCTCGACCATCTCGCGCGGCCTGGCGCTTTCGGAGCAATTCCTGTGCGTCGCCCCCCCGCCCAACCCCCCACCCGGGATCCAGGCAAAGCAAGAGGACTTCAACCTCCCCGTGGACGCGACCGCCCGGGCCAAGGCGGAGGCACGCCTCGGCAGCCCCACCTGCGTCGGCTGTCACGCTCAGTTCGAGCCGTTTTCGTTCGCACTGAATCACTGGGGCGGTGACGGGCACTACCAGGGAGATTCGCGGCTCAACGACAATGGGCCGATCACGACGGTCCTGGGCACCATCACCTTCAAGGACTACCGCGAGTTTCTGCAAAAGGTGGCGCAGAGCGATCAGTTCCAGAACTGCATTGCCGAGCACGTCACCCGCTACGGCCTGCAGCACACGATGTTCAACGCGGACCTTCGGACGGCGGTGGTGGCCGCAGCCAGACAGTCGAGTGGCGGCGCGCTCACTTTCCAGGCGTTGATCAAGGCGTTGGTCCTGCAGCCGGTCTTCTCACAGCGTTAGGAATGCCATCATGAGATATCGCCACGTTTTGGGCCGGCGGACTTTTCTCCGGGCGGGAGGAATAGCGGTCGGGCTGCCGTTCCTTGAGTCGATGGTGGAGAAGAGCTTATTTGGCGCTCCCGCCGACGCTCCAGTGAGCGTCATCAGCCTCATGCACGGGCTCGGAACGCCCGGCATGTTCCTCGATCGCGGCCTGGCCGGCGCCCTCCAGTACTACAAGCCTTTCATCGACAACAAGCAGATATCCGTCTTCACCAACGTCGACATGACGGCCTCGACCGACGGTGCCCCCGCGGATGCCCAGCACCATCACGGGCAACCCTATTTCCTCAGCGGCTACCTGACAGGGCTCAACGGCACCACGGTGCTGCCAAAGGGCCCGACCATGCACTGGTCGATCAAGCGACAGAACTATCCCGGCGACGTCCCGACGGTTTCCAAGATCGTCGATTGCGGCATCTACTTCCGGCGCCACATCAACTACCAGCAGACCCGGATCTGGGACGACCAGGGGAAGAACGCGGCGGACGTGCAGGATCTGGCCTCGCCGTTGGCCCTGTTCAATCTCCTGTTCGGCTCGATGCCAGCCGTGGATCCCGCGACGCTGAATGATCCCAAGCGGCGAGCGGCCCATTCCATCCTGGACTACCTGATGGCGGATTACTCGAAGTACACCAGCGCCGCTTCGAACCTCCCCGCCAGTGACATAGCGGCCATCAAGAACCACCTCGAGTGGGTGCGCAACCTGGAGATGTCGGCTGCCTACACCATGACCAATCCGATCACCCGCGTCAGCGTGGCCAAGCCAAATCCGCCGAACATCCCCTACAACATCGATGGCGGTGGCGAGGACGCGGCCTATCACGTGGCCGCCAAGGACTTCGAGACAGCGTACGAGATCATGGCCGACCTGTTCGTCGCGGGTTTGCAAATGGACCTCTTCCGCTTCGGCAATCTCTCCTTCGAGGCCGGCGGAGGTCACACCTGGCTCACCGGGGCCTACGCGACGCCGGATGATCCGGCATACGTCTTCAACGGGGCGCCGCACTACAACTACCACCAGGGGTTCATGAAGAACGCCGACACCATCAAGCTGGCCAACTCCTGGACCTTCATGGTGCACAAGAACATCGCCACCGTACTCGGCAAGCTGGGCAAGGCCGCGGCCCCGACGGGTGGTGGAAAGACCTTGCTCGACACCGTGCTGATCCTGATGGGCAGCGAGGTCGGCGAGAACCACGACGTCTCTCGCATGTTCCACGCCGTGGCCGGTGGGAACGGCAAGTTCAAGATGGGGTTGAACTCGAACGCTCGGATCAAGGCCATCGAGCTCTACAGCGCCATCGGTAAGGCCTACGGTCTCACCAAGGTCGGCGACGGCCGTCAATACACCAGCGACGCCTCGATCATCCTGGCCTGAGCGGTGGGCCGGGCTTTCGCACGTTCGAACGCGGACCGACCGCGCCCTGAGCGCATCAGCGCGGGACCGCGGCCAGCGCCGGCCGCTGCCGGGGATCGCCGCCGTGAGACGACGGGGCCATCTGAGCCGCGGCGGCCTCTTCGGTGCGACGGGGCGTGCGTTCCCAGCTCTTCTGCTTGCCCCGCACCACCAGGGACAGATACATGGGGACCTTCCACATCACGTAGAAGGGGATGAACGCGAGGTATCGCAGCGGCGCCACGCGGCGCCCGAACACGAACCACCCGGTCCCCACCGCCGCTGTCAGCAAGGC
>JBDSME010000408.1:0-2961 GCA_039916065.1 Polyangia bacterium | reverse complement strand
GCTCTTCATCGGCGGCCAGCTCTCGTCGTTCGCGCTCGACGTCGGCACGCTCGGTGTCCGATTGCGAGCTGACCGAGACGTACTCGCCAGCGGCCATGGACATGGCGCCCGCCATCAATCCGGCGACCGCGGCGACGGTGACCTCGTGACTGCTGCCCTGCGCCGCCGCCACGCCGACCACCAGGCTGGCCGTGGAAACGATGCCATCGTTGGCGCCCAGCACGGCCGCGCGCAACCACCCGATGCGGGCGGTGCGGTGTCGTTCGCGATGTGCTCTCGGCATGGGTGGACGAAGCCTCCGGACGTCCTCGACGCCGGGTCAAGTCGCAGGCGGGACCACCCGCCCGCGACAGCGGTGACGCTACTTCTTGGCGGGCTTGTCTTTGCCCTTGGCGTCGGTCTTGGCCTCGCCCTTCGCTTCACCCTTGTCGGCCTTGGTGTCCGCCTTGGCTTCCACGGTGGTGGCGGTCATGCGGTACTGGATGGTGGCCTTGGACCCGGGCTTGAGCTCACCGGTGACCTTGGTTTCCTTGTCGCGCGCGATCTGCCACTTCTCCTTGTCCTTCTCGACGGTGATGGTGGTGTCCGTAACCTCCAGCACCGGTCCCGTCACTTGGTAGGTCTTGATCGGGGCAGCCACCGCCAGCGTGCTGGTCAGCAGCATCGAGCACAACATCATTCCGGGCACCGACAACGATCTGATCGAAATTTTCATGGATGATGCTCCTCCTTGGAGCTCCCGAACATATATATCAACTGCGATGCTGGTACAGGGGATCGGTTGGCTGAGCTCTTTTATCCTGGTGTTGACCATTGGCAAACAGGTCTGGAAACAGTGGAAAGAGGGAGCCAGCGAAGGGATCTCGAAGTGGCTGTTCATCGGACAAACGGCCGCGTCGGCGGGATTCACCACCTATAGCTGGCTGGTGCGCGACTGGGTCTTCGTGGTCACCAACGCCCTGATGTTGACCAACGGGCTGCTGGGTTACGTCATTCTCATGAAAAATCGTCGACGAGCCGAGCGCCACGGCGAGCGCCCTGCAATCCCCTCTGGGGATCGTTGAACGCGCGCCGTGAAGGCGGCAGGTCAGGTGCGGAACACGAACAGCAATCCGATCGACCGCGCGTCGGTGCGGGAAGTCCCGGCCGGGACCGACGGGACGTGGCCGAGGAGATTGTCGAAGCTAAATCGCAACCCGAGGTCGATGTTGCTGCTGACGTTGCCCACCACGCCCAGCCCCAGCGGAACCCGCACGGTGTCTCCCAGGTTGGAAAGCTGACCCTCCAACCCCGACAGCACCTTGAGCGAGACCGCCTGACCAACCTGGAACTGCAGCTCCAGCGGAATGTACAGCCGGTCTTTGTAGATGTCGCGGTTGGAGAGCATGATCCCGATCTGGGGGTCGAACAACAGCGCCACCATGTCGGTGAAGTGAAACTTCCCGGTGAAGCCTATCGTCCACATCACGCCCATCGGATCGGAGATGGGCATCAGGTACAGCGAAGAGTGCAAAGACAGGTGGAAGTCCCCGTAGAGCAACCCGTACATGAAATCGAAGCCGACATTGTTGTAGACCTTCGCGCAGCTGGGGGTTCCGGTCAGGCACAGGCCGCGTCCCGGCAAGGACTGCCACCCCATAGGATCCGTGTGCAGGAGACCAATCTGCACGGTATCGGTCACGGCATAATAGAGATCCGGAGCCAGCGACGTCGGCTTGCCGAAGTTGCCCTTGCTGGCATTTATCAGCAGCGGTACCCGCGCGGTGAAGAGCCCCGCGGGACCTTGCACACCCCGGCGCACGGCCACCCGACCCATAGGCGCGCCGCTCACCGGCGGAACGTCGCTGCTCCCCTCCACCACGTTCGCCCGCGCCACCGCTCCAGAGAGAAACGGGGCCAAGAATGCCGTGATCAGGCTGAGCCGGAATAGTCCTCGCATGTTTGTCCTTTCGTAAATGTGGTCACCGAAAAGATGACCACGCAATGATGCGCATCTCGACGACGCAGGCATCTCTACGGTCGCAACCTACGTCCGTTCCGGGTTGCGCGCCATCAAATCTTCGTTGGTGAGCCTTTGCGCCAGTTCGCTCAAGGGGCATGCTAGCGGGTCGTGTCCCGTCGCAGCATTTCCGATATCCCCATTGTGCCGGACGCGGTCGCCCACGACGTGACGGTGTGCCCGGTCCCCTCGGCAAAAGCTTGGGTTGCCTTCGCGGCATGCGGCGCCATCTGGGGCAGTACTTTCCTGGTGATCAGCATCGGCAACGATGCGTTGCCGCCGCTGTGGGCGGCAACCTTGCGGCTGATCTTGGCGGCCGGTCTGCTGTCGGTGTGGACCGTCGCGCGCGGCGATTCATTTCCGCGCGGGGCCGCGCTTCGGGCGGCGCTGTCCTATGGCGTTTGTCAGTTCGGCATCAATTTCCCGCTGCTGTACTGGGGCGAAAAGACCGTGCCCTCGGGATTGTCGGCGGTGCTTTACGCGACCATCCCCCTCACCAGCGCGCTGTTCACGCGCGCGCTTGGCATGGAACGATTGACGGCCGCCAAGATCATCGGCGCGGTCACCGCGTTTGGTGGCGTGGCGGTGCTGTTCTCGGGGAGCCTGTCCGCCACCAGTTGGAGCGGGCAGCGCACACCGTGGGGCCTGCTGGCGGTGGTGACAGGCACCACCGCGGCCAGTCTGGGGACGGTGCTGTTGAAACGCGGCCCACGGCAAGGGCCCATTGCGGCGAACGCGGTGGCGTGTGCGTTAGGCGCCCTGATCTCGGGAGCGGTGAGCTTCGTCGCCGGCGAGAGCCACCCGTTGCCGGCCACCTGGTCGTCGGCGTTGCCCTTGCTGTACCTGACGGTCGCCGGATCGCTTGGCGCCTTCGTGATCATGTCCTGGCTGCTGCACCACTGGTCGGTGTCGCGAACCAGTTACGTCACGGTGATCGTTCCGGTGATCGCCCTGGCGCTGGG
>JBDSME010000407.1:0-12730 GCA_039916065.1 Polyangia bacterium | reverse complement strand
CGGGCTCTATTCGCGCCGTGGCCCGCCGCCAGGAATCGGTGGTGGTCAGCGCCGACGGGCAGAGCTGGTTCCTGCTGAACGCCTCGCCGGAGATCCGGGAGCAAATCGAGAGTTTTCCGGCGCTGTGGCCGCGCCGGCCCCGTCATTCCCCCATCGAGGGTATCGTCCTGACCAACGGCGATCTGGACCATGGCCTGGGTTTGCTGTCGCTGCGCGAGTCGTACCCGATAGAGATCTACGCCACCGAGGCGGTCCGGCGCGGATTCACTGACGGCAACGTGTTTTATCGAACGCTGGAGCGGTTCGAGGGGCAGGCCACCTGGCGGAGCTTGTCCCTGGGTGGGACGCGGACCCTGGGCAGTGCCGCGAACGCCCTTTCGGTCACCGCGTTCCCGGTGCCGGGCAAGCGGCCCATCCATCTGGAAGGTCGCGGTCCCGCCAGTGACGAGGACAACATCGGATTGCTGATCCGCGACGCCGTGACGCGGAAGACCTTCGCCTACGTGCCGGCGGCTGCGACCTGGACCGGCATCCTCGACGAGATGCTGGCGCCGGTGGACGCCGTCTTCTTCGACGGGACCTTCTGGTCCAGCGCCGAGTTGGTCACCACCGGCGTCGGCAACAAGCGCGCCGAGGACATGGCCCACCTTCCTGTGGGTGGTCCCGACGGGGGGATGGCGCGTCTGGCGCGGTTGCCAGGGAAGCGCCGCGTGCTGATCCACATCAACAACACCAACCCGCTGTTGCGCGAAGATTCGCCGGAGCGCGCCCAGACCGACGCGGCCGGCATCGAGCTCGCCTTCGACGGCATGGAACTGGAGCTGTGAGCACGTGACGGACGCCTCCACGTCCGCGCCAGCCGCTGGACCGCTGCTGGACCGCGCTGCCTTCATCGACCGCCTGCGCAGCGAGGGCGCTGCCCGTTACCACGATCACCATCCGTTCCACCTGGCCATGCACGAGGGACGGCTCGGCCGTGAAGATCTCGCCCGCTGGGTGGCCAACCGCTACTATTACCAGACCCGCATCCCCATCAAGGACGCGCTGATCTTGGCAAAGAGCGAGGATCCCGTGTTCCGCCGTGCCTGGGTTCGGCGCATTCACGATCACGACGGCGAGGCGCCGGGCGACGGCGGGCTGGCGCAGTGGCTGCGGCTGGCGCAGGCGGTGGGGCTGGATGCCGCGGACGTGGCGCGCTGTCGCGACGTGCTCCCTGGTGTTCGTTTCGCGTGTGACGCCTACGTGTCTCTGGTGCGCGACAGCAGCCTGGTAGTGGCGGTGGCCTCGTCACTGACGGAGTTCTTCGCGCCCGATCTCATGTCGCGGCGTATCGCGGCCTGGGAGCAACACTACCCGTTCGTCGACGCGGCCGGGCTGGCGTACTTTCGAGGACGAGTGCCGCGCGCGCGCCGCGATTCCGAGGAGGCGGTGGCATTCGTGGTGGAACAGGCCCGCACGCGCCCGCTACAGGAAGCGTGCGTGGGGGCGTTGATCCGCAAGACCGAGATCCTGTGGCACCTGCTTGATTGCGTCACGGCCGCCTCGACGGACGAGAAGTTGCGAGCGCGAAGGACTACCGAGCCGTGAGCCCGGTCGGCGACGACGCCAGGCCGCGCCTGGCGCGCGGCGTCCGATTGAGATTGGACCGCATCACGGGGAAGACGTTGCTCTTGCGGCCGGAGCAGGGCTTCGAGCTGCGGGGGTCGTCGCTGGAAGTGGTGAAGCTGTGCACGGCAACGCTGACGGTGGCGGAGATCGTGGATCATCTGGCGGGAAGCCACCCCGACGTTGATCGCCAGCAGATCGCCAGCGACGTGTCGCGTCTGCTGGGCGAGCTGATGGGGCGCGGTCTGATCACCAGCGACGCCAGGAAACCGGAATCCACGTGAGCGGTGATGACAATGCCACGGGGGGCGGCGGCGCGGACGGCGGCGCCGCCGCAGCGGCGGAGGCGGCAGCGGTGGTGGCGGTGGTGGCGGTGGTGCCGCGGCCCTACACGCTGGTCGCGGAGCTGACCTATCGGTGTCCCTTGCGCTGCGCCTATTGCTCCAACCCCGTGCAACTTTCCAACCTGGGGGCGGAGCTGGATACCGCAACCTGGTCGCGGGTGTTCCAGGAAGCGGAGGCGCTGGGGGTCATGCAGGTGACGCTGACGGGCGGCGAGCCTTTGGTGCGTCCGGATCTGGATGAACTGGTGGCGGCGGCCCGCGCCAGCGACCTTTACACCACCCTCATCACCAGCGGCGTGCCGCTGGAACGCGAGCGGCTGGCGCGACTGCGCGACGCGGGACTGGACGGTGTGCAACTGTCGTTTCAGGACAGCGACCAGGCGGGCGCCCTGCGTGTCGCCGGGATGGATGCGCTGGCGGAGAAGCGCCAGGTGGCCGGCTGGATTCGCGAACTGGGTTTGCCGCTGACCCTCAATGTGGTCCTGCACCGTGAAAACCTCCCGCGCTTGCCGGACTTGATCGGGCTGGCTGAAATCCTGAAGGCGGACCGTCTGGAGCTGGCCCACGTGCAGTATCTGGGGTGGGCACTGCCGAACCGGTCGGCGCTGCTCCCGACAGCGGCGATGATCGCGGAGGCCCGTGCCACGGTGGCGGCGGCGCGGGAACGCCTGGCAGGGCGCATGGAAATCCTGGCTGTGCTGCCGGACTATTTTTCCGACCTGCCGCGCGCCTGCATGGAAGGATGGGGTCAAAAATACCTGGTGGTGGCGCCCGATGGACGCGTTCTGCCGTGCCATGCGGCGCACACCCTGCCCGGCCTGAACTTCGACAACGTCACCACCCGCGCCCTGAAAGACATCTGGGAACGGTCCACGGCGTTCAATCGTTTTCGCGGCACCGACTGGATGCCCGCCCCCTGTCGCACCTGCGACCAGCGCGAGATCGACCACGGCGGATGCCGTTGTCAGGCCTACCACCTCACCGGTGACATGACGGTGACCGACCCCACCTGCCGGTTCGCACCTCAGCACGATCTGGTGCTAAGCGCCCGCAGCGCCCCTGGTGGCGGCGCGTCGCCAAGCCCACCGATCCAACTTCGCCGTCCCCCCACTGTCGGCTAGGGCGGCTTCGCCGCTCGCGGGAGGGCCAGCCCTCCCGCGAGCCCACCCGCTTGTCGTCGATCCCGGCGCGGCAAAGCCGCGCCTCCCGGTGCTTGGACCGGTCCTTCCGTCGCCCAAAAAAAGGGCATCTACTTCGTTGCCGTCAAGGAGTTCACCAATCGGGGACATACCGTCGCAGGCAACATCTCATCCCGGCGACCGACAAGCTCGGCGATGGACGTCACGCGCAGCAGGAGTCGTGAGCTTCGTCGCCAGTCGACCGATGCCGAAGCGGCGCTGTGGTGGTACCTCAGGAATCGCCGGCTCGGCGGCTTCAAGTTTCGACGCCAGCAGCCGTGCGGCCCCTTCATCCTCGACTTCTGCTGCGTGGAGGCGCGGCTGGCCATCGAGCTCGATGGCGGTCAACATTTTCAGGCGGACGCGCTTGCCTACGATGCCCGACGGACCCGCTATCTCACGCGGCAGGGCATCAAGGTCCTGCGCTTCGCCACCGACCAAGTCTTCCGGGACACCGACGGCGTGCTGATCTCCATCGCCGCGGCTCTGCTGATGGAATGACGGCCGCAGCGGCGAAATGGGATGGAAGCGCCGCGAAGGCCGCTCCCTCACCGGCTACCCGCGGCGCCGGGTGAGCGGACCCTCACCCTTCCCCTCTCCCACTTTCGTGGGCGAGGGCAAACGGTTGCGTGGGTGCGGGCGGGGCAAGCACTCCGCTGCCTCCTGCAGCGTGCAGATTCGAGTTGACCCGCTGGGGGGGGTCGGTATCGACGGCAGCGGCGTCCAGCTCTCTTCCTCCGTCCGTTCCGTTCCCAGCCTCTCCCGCGAACGGCGGGAGAGGCCGCCGGCGCGAAGCGGCGGCGGGTGAGGGTCCGCCCAACGCCCCACTCGGGCGGGAACGCGGCGGCGCGCACGTCAGGGACTGGAAACCGCGGCCACTATTGCTGAGACCAGGCGCTTCATCACGTAGGCCTTCTCGGGGACTATGGCGGGGGTGATGCCGTGGCGCTGCAGAGTCTCGGCCGCGATGGGGCCGATGGCGGCGACGCGAACGTGTGCCAGGCCGGCGTTCAGAGTTGTTTCGAGGGCGCGCGCGCGCGCGACCTCAAACAGGCGATCGATCTGCGCTCCGCTGGTGAATGCGATGACGTCCACGCGCCGGTCCGCCATTGCGGCGATCAGGGCGGCCACCTGGTCCCCATCGCTGGCCGCGGCATACACATAAGGCGCCACCGGAAGCACTGTCGCGCCCGCACCTTCGATGAACGTGCGCAGGGGCAGGTTAGGCTCCTGGCCATAGAGTTGAAGGCCCACGCGATGGCCGCCGAGCTCAAGCCCGCGCAACTCCTCGATCACTCCGGCAGACGTGGGGACGGCCGCCGCCAGATTCGTTGGCAGCCCCAGCTCCTTGAGCGCCCGCGCCGGTTTTGGTCCTCTGGTGATCTTGCGAACGCGCGCCAGTGCCGCCGTCACCTCGGTCGCAAGCCCCATCCGTGAAGCGAAGACCATCAATCGGCGCAAGCCTTCACCGGTGAGCAAGATCAGGTCGTCCATCTCCCCCGCCACCAGCGCGCGCAACCAGCTCTCGATCGGGGCCGCGTCGGGAGCGTCCAGGATTGCCACCAGGGGGCAACGCCAGGTGCGGGCGCCTTCCCCCTCCAGCAACTCGGCCAGGCGGTCGAGTTCTCGGGTCTCCGGCAGCGCGATCACCCGACCCGCCAGCGCGCCCCCCCGCGCATTTGATTCACCGCCCCCGCTGCTCCCCTGTGGTTGGCTCTTTGAGGATTCACTTTCCATTGGTCCGCCCCTTCGTCCGGCGCTTCGGGTGCGCCTTCGTCCGGCGCTTCGGGTGCCCCGCCGTTCCACGCTTGGCGCGCGAACGGTTGAGCTTCTGATCCAGCTCCCGGAAACGATCCGCCAGAGTTAGTACGAACTTGCCGAACCAGGTGTCGCCGGCCAGCTTGTCCTGGAACAGCGCGCGCGTCACCACCTTGACCGTGACCTGGTCGATGGCGCGTACGGTGGCGGTGCGCACGTCGCCCGAAAGGATACCAGCCTCTCCGAACACCGCTCCCGGCTCCAGGGTGCGCAGATTTCGGCGCTTGCCATTCACCGTCTTCGTGACCGAACACTGCCCCCGCACGATGATGTACGCGACGTCTGCCCATTCGCCCTCCGTGACGATCACCGCGCCCGATGGGAAGACGCGCGTCGGCAGGCTCCAATCGCTGCGCAACACGGCGTCGACCGCCTCACTGAGTTCGGTCACGGTGGCGTAGCGATCCGCCGGGTCCTGGGCCATCGCCTTGCGCACGATACGGACCAGGCCAGGCGGCGGCGGATTCAACGCCGCTTCCTCGACCATGGGAAAATGCGCGGCGCGGGCCAACGCCAGCGACCGCGGAAGGGTATCGGCATCGAATGGGGCCCGACCGGTCAAGATGAAGTAGAGCACGCTGCCCAGGCCGAAGATGTCCGTCCGCTCCGTCACGGTGGACACGTTGCCCGCAGCCTGCTCTGGCGACATGAACGCGGGCGTGCCGCGCATCGACCGGAGAGGCGCGGGGACACGTTCGACGATGTCTTCGGCGATGCCCCAGTCCATGAGGTACACCTCTCCGAACTCGCCCACCATGATGTTCGCGGGCTTGAGGTCGCAATGAATGACGTGACGGCTGTGCGCGAACGCCACGGCGTCGCACACCTTCAAGAAGACCTGCAGCAACCGGTGGATCGAATCCGGTCCAGGTTGGCGCACCTTTTCCGAGATGCTGAAAGTTTCTGAAGGGCGGGAAGCGCCCGAGAAGTCCGCAGCAGCGGCCTCCGGATCGGCGTGGTCGGCGACCAATGCTTCAAGGGTGCGGCCCCGCACCAGCTTCATCACGATGTAGCCGCTGGCCGGATCGTCCACCACCAGGTCGTGGACCGGCACGATGTTGGGATGATCCAGCCGGGCCATCATCCTGGCCTCCTCCACGAAGCGGTCCAGCGATGCCGGGCTGCGCACCAGGTCGGGTGCCAGCACCTTGGTCGCAACCTCGCGGCGCAGATTCGGGTCGTACGCTTTGCGCACCGATCCCGAGCCGCCAGCCCCGATCTCCCCCTCGTCGACCAGCTCCCGGGTGATCCGGGACACCCGCACCGTCGGATTCGGAGCCCCGTCCTCGCCGGTCAACAACGTGCGCGCCACGGTGGTCGCGCTGGCGGCGGCCGCGGCGCCTGTCTCTCTCGCATGGCCACGGGCGGCCAGGGACAGCGATGATCGGCGTGGATTGTTGGTCACCCCCATCGATGGGCATCTTACCGCTTCGCAACGGCAGCTGTCGCCATCCCGATCACGACGGCGACGTCGACAATAACAGCCTGCCCGTCTACGGGGACAGGCTCCTCACCGTCGGTCTACTCAGTCGTCGCCTTGGTCTTTGCCTTGGCCCTGGACTTTGTCCCGCTTCTCCCGCCGACCCGCCGCTTGGGAACGGGGACCGCGGCCGTCGCGGGCGTGGGATCGGCTCGGTCAAAAGGCCCTGTCGATCCTTTTTCCGTGGTCTCGTCCACCATCACGTGGATGAGCGCCACCATCTTGTTGTGGCCGTCCCGGCGCACGTAGACCGCACCGGAATATTGCCCTTGTCGGAGGCCAACGTCCTTGATGCCGACCAGCTTCACGCTGAGGTTGCCCCCCACCGGGGACGGCCGGACCATCACGTGATTGGCGGGAATGGGTGGACCGCCCGCATTGTGGGTGAGCGAGGTGTTTCGCACTTCTTCGTGACGGCCCACCCCAGCCGGGACCATCACTTCGCGCGGATCGGTGGTGTCGGCCGTATGATCGATCACGAACACCGCCACTGGCGGGCTGTGCGATGCGGCGGTGGACGTCAGGTGAACGGTACTCATCCGCTCCACTGCCCGGGCCCAGTTTCCCCACATGCTTATGGCGTCTGGCAACCACCGGCTGATGCTGTAGTCGGGGCGCTGCATCTCCTCCCAGCTGGAAGCCATCTGCTTGAACTGGTCAGTCCAGATGCCGCCACCGGTGGTGAACAGATCATTGAGGTACCTGAAGGTGAAGAAATCCTGCACCCTGACGGTCTTTGCCCTGCGGTCATCTGATGGCAGCATTCGATTCTCCAAGAAGGTGCGGCTGAGGTGGCTGAGGTGAGGAAGCGGGAACATGCGAACAGGCGCCCTTGCACGCGAGATCGTCCATCCAATACCCGAGCACGGCGGGCGCGGTGTAGTTGATGAACTGCCAGGCGCCGGGAGGGCCGGGCAGCATGACGTTGCTGCCGGAGGACGGGTTGGTGTACCGGACCGCCTTGACCGTGTCGATCGTGGTGGTGGCGACACGGCCCTTGCCCCTCGTCGCCCAGGCCCGATAGTAGCCCTCGTCGACGTCCAGGCCGCCCGGCCGCTGAAGAAGCCCCAGGCGGCTGTCGAGGCATTCCCACAAGCGGAATTTCATCTCGATGGCGGGATCGTCCTCACTGCCCGACCGTTGCAGGTCGGTACTGAACGAGATCTGCAGGATGTTTTCGAACACGGAGAAAGCCAGCTCGTCCCAGGCAAGTTGGGCGCGCTCGTAGAACAGCCCCTTCCAGGGGGTGCCAAAGGGGCGACCATCGGGCAGAGAGCTGTACGAGTCTCCATCGGGCTCGACGCGAAAAACCTCGGCGAAACAATCGTTCGGCGGGGTGGCCCAGGCGCGAGGGTCGGCGGCGGCGGCCAGGGTCTCGTCAAGGGGCCGCGTGGTCTTCACCGTCACCTGGACCCGGGTCACAAACGAGAGCGGGTCGAAGTGAACATCGGTGTGGTGGTCGACGATGTCGCACTGCCCGTCATCCATCGCCAGGTGCACCGCCACCGTGGGATTGCCGCCGTGCTTGTGGTGTTCTTCGAAGTGGCGACCGCGCTCGCCCAGCAGATGGTCGCGGGCGCGGACGAATTCATCTCTTTGCGGGTGGGCCACAGCCGCCCGGGCCAGCGCCACCGCGGCGTGCTTTCGGGCGTGATGGGTCTCATGGCCGGGATCGTCCATTAACTGGCGCACCGCGTCCAAAAGCGGCGACGGCCGCATGAATTCGGGCAACGACGGTCTCACCTGGTCGAGAGCGGGATTGCTGTGGTGGTAAATGCTGTAGGCAGCGAACAGGCGGGCCGGATCTTGCCGCCGCTGCCCCTCCATGCTGCTGGCCTTCGGCCGCAACGCCGCCATCAGCGACGGTCCTCGTCATGCTCGGCAGCGACACCTTCACACCGAAACGACACCAATAATTGAGTACTACGGCGCTATCAAATACTCAAGATAGAAACCCCCATTGTCTATCTTCCCACAAATGCGTTCTTTCGGTAAGAGTATGTCGTTACGCCAAGAGCAACTCGATCGTCTGACCATCGCCTGCTGCTTTATGGCGCCACCGGGTATACCGGCCGCCTTTTGGCGCAAGCCGCCCACGATCGAGGTATGCGGCCGATACTGGCCGGTCGCAATGAACGACACCTCGGCGCGCTGGCCAGCTCCCTGGGACTTGAGCATCGCGTGGCCACCCTTGACGGCGGTTTGGCCGAGGCGCTGGAGGGGATTGGCGTGGTCCTCAACGCGGCCGGACCTTTCACCCGCACCGCCCTTCCTCTGGCCCGCGCCTGCCTGACCCGGCGCGCGCACTACCTCGATCTCAGCGGCGAGATCGACATGATCGAAGCGGTGCGGGCCATCGGGCCCCAGGCCGCGGAGGCCGGGGTGATGTTGATGACCAGCGTGGGCTTCGATGTCGTTCCCTCGGATTGCCTGGCCGCCCACGTCGCCGCCCGCGTACCAGGGGCGCGGCGGCTGGCCATCGGCGTGTCCGGACTGGACGTGGTGTCGCGTGGCTCGGTGCACACCCTCATCGACCAGGTCGGTCAGGGAATCAAGGTGCGCCGCGACGGTGTAATCGTCACCACCGCGCCGGGGGCGCTTGAAAGATCCTTCGACTTTGGCGGCGGGAACGCCTCCAGCCTGGCGGTGAGCTGGGGAGACGTGGCCTCGGCTTTTTACACCACGGGCATCCCCAACATCGAGGTTTACTGCCGGGCCACGGCCGCCCTCCGTGCCCTGCTGGTGGGGAACCGTCTGTTCGGGCCCGTCTTGAGGACGGCACCGGGAAAATCCTGGCTGGCATTTCACGCAGCAATGTTGCCGGACGGCCCTTCGGCGGAGGAGCGCGCCCGGCACAGCGCGGTCATCGTGGCCGAAGCGGACGACGGAGCTGGTCGGGTGGCGCGGTCACGCCTGCGCACCCCGGATGCCTACACCTTTACCTGTTCCACCGCGCTGGCGATCGCGGAACGGGTGCTGGGCGGTGACTTCGAGCCGGGCTTTCAAACCCCGGGACGGGTATATGGCGCGGATTTCCCGCTGTCGTTCGCGGGCGTCAGCAGAGAGGACCTGCCCACTTGAAGGCGCCCGCGCGCGACAAGCCCATCGAGGTTGCGATCGTGGGAGGGGGCTGCGCCGGCATGGTGGCGGCGTTCGAGCTGTCGCGCCCCATCCACGGCGGCAAGTATCGCGTGACGGTTTACCAGATGGGCTGGCGGCTGGGCGGCAAGGGTGCCTCGGGACGTGGGCCCGCCGGGCGAATCGAGGAGCACGGCTTGCATCTCTGGATGGGATTTTACGAAAACGCCTTCCGCATCATGCGCGAGTGCTATGCGGAGTTGGGACGAGATCCGCGGGAGTGCCCCATCGCGGACTGGCGTGATGCCTTTGTGCCCGATCACTTCAACGGCGTGGCGGACTGGTCTCCGCGCGGTGAATGGCTGAGCTGGCGGGTCGAGCTGCCCCCCTTTCCAGGACTGCCCGGCGATCCCGATGCCCCGCCCCTGCGCATGACGGTGACCGACTACCTGACGCGGACCGCGACCCTGTTGCGGACCCTGTTGGAGGCGGCGCGCCTGCGCAAGGACCGCCTGAGTGGAACTGCGAGTGACCTTGGCGTTGGTGGGGGTGTCGCGGCGGCCGCGGTGCCGCAGAAGGCGGCACCGGGTACGGTGATGGAAGCGGTGGCCCGTTTTCTGCGCCTGGGACAGCTGGCCACCCTGGGCGCGGTGGTCGAGTCGGCCCGGCTGCTCGAAACGATGCTCGCCTCGCTGCCCAGCTATCCGAAGAACGTGATCCTCACCTTCCACGAGGCGGTAGCCGGCGCGGCCCGCAACCAGCTTGAGGCTTTGATCAGCAAGGACGACGAGACGCGCCGCCTGTGGGAGATCATTGATCTGTCGCTGGCGGTGCTCCGCGGGTCGATTCGTTTCGGCCTGGCCACCGACCCGCGTGGTTTCGATGCCATAGACGAGTACGACTGTCGCGAATGGTTGCTGTTGAACGGCGCCGCCCAGAGTTCGATCGACAGCGCCTTCGTGCGCGCACTTTACGACCTGGCCTTTGCCTATGAAGACGGCGACGTGGCGCGGCCGCGCATCGCTGCGGGCCAGGCGTTGCGCGGCGCCGTGCGGGCCTTCTTCACCTACCGCGGGGCCTTCTTCTGGAAGATGCAGGCGGGTATGGGAGATGTTGTATTCGCGCCGCTCTACGAGGTCCTGAAGAAGCGCGGGGTGCGTTTCCAGTTCTTTCACCGCCTGGAGAATGTGCGACTTTCCACCGACGAAGGGCCGCCCCGGGTGGTGGCCCTGGAGATGGCGGTACAGGCGCACGTCAAGGGCGAAGGGGAGTATCGGCCGCTTGTCCCCGTCCGCGGGCTGCCGTGCTGGCCGTCGGAACCAGACCATTCTCAGCTGGCGCAGGGGGGCCGGTTGAAGCGCGAAGGTTGGCAGTTCGAGTCGCACTGGGAGCGCCGCCGGGTGGCCAGCAAGACCCTGCGGGTGGGCAGCGACTTCGACGCCGTGGTTCTGGCGGTGGGGGTGGGCGCGGTCCCCCACGTAGCGGGAGAGCTGGTGGCGCGCGATCCGCGCTGGAGAACCATGGTCGAGAAAGTGAAATCAGTGCCCACGCAGGCCCTTCAGCTCTGGATGAACGCCGACATGAAGGACCTGGGCTGGCGGGAGCCGCCCGTCAACATCTCGGGCTTCGTCGAACCGTTCGACACCTGGGCGGACATGAGTCACCTGGTGGCGCGAGAAGACTGGCCGGCCGGACCGAACCGGCCGCGGTCGATCGCCTACTTTTGTAGCGTGCTGCCGGATCCGGCCGATGCGAAATCGCCGCCGGCGTTCGATGCCCTCTATCGACGGCATCGGCCGGGTGGGCACCCTTTCCCGATCGAGCAGCGAGAACAGGTGCGGCAGAATGCCATTCGTTTTCTCAACCGGGACATCGTACATCTCTGGCCGTCGGCGACCCGCCGTCCGGGAGAATTCCGCTGGGAGCTGCTGGTTGATCCCAGCGGCCAGCCGAAGCCGCGAGCGGCGAGGGCGGATGATACGGGCAACGAGGAGCGCCTGTCCTCGCAGTACTGGACGGCCAACGTCAACCCCAGCGATCGATATGTGCTGTCGCTGCCGGGTAGCCTGGCCCACCGCATCTCGCCGCTCGAAAACAGCTACAACAACCTCACGGTGGCGGGCGACTGGACCAACTGCGGTTTCAACGAAGGATGCGTCGAGGCGGCGGTGATGTCGGGGCGGCTGGCGGCACACGCCATCTCGCAGTTACCCCGGTTGGAGGACATCGTGGGCTATGACCACCCATAAAAGCAGGCGACCGCCGACGACGGGTAAGGCTCGCCCAGCCCCCACAACAGGCAAGACGCGGCGGGCACGCCACACAGGGGGCCCCGCTGAATCGGACGGGATGCCAGGCCATCTGGCAGGCGAGGAGATTCCGGCGTTTCGCCGTCCCGAACTCCCGCGGACGCAGCCGCTGCGAAACTGGGCCGGGCTGTTCGGAGGCGCCGCCAGCGTCCCCGGCGCGGGCCCAGCGGTGGCAGCGGCCCGCGGCTTCATGGATGCGGCGGCCAGCGCGGCCACGGGCGCGGCACTGCCACTCGGCGACGCGGTCGCGCGCGGCGTGGACATGGGCTATCGCGTGATTGACGATTACGTGCGGCGCGGGCAACAGGCGGCGCGGTCGGCTTGGTCGCCATCGAGCCCGACTGCCGGGCAGACTTCCGAAGCCGGGCCAGCGGATGTACAGCGTCTCATGGAACGGATGCTGCAATATGCTTCCGACTTCACCTCGGTCTGGTTCGAGATGTTGAATCTGGCCACCAGTACGGCGGCGGCGGCTCGACTCACCAATCCGACGCCGTCGCCGACGCCGTCGCCGACGCCGTCGAAGCCACCGACGGCCGGTGGGGCCGGGCCGTTCCACACCGGCGGCGGCGCGCACGGCGTGCACCCGGGCGGGCCCGGTTCCGCGCCCAAGCGCGCGGCGCGAGCGGAAGTTCACGCCGCCGGCAAGGCGCGCAGCCAAACCAAGGTGTCGGTCGAGCTCAGGTCACGGCGGCGAACCACGGCGTCGGTCGAGTTGCGGGGCGGCTCCGCCGGCCTGGCGCTGATCGCTCACGATCTGCGGGCCGCCGACGACAAGGCGCCGCGCCTGCGGGACGTCCGCCTGATCCCGCGCCCGGCGGAGGATCGGGTGCTCGTGAAGATTCGGGTCCCCGATACCCAGCCAGCCGGCGCCTATTCGGGGCTCATCGTGGATCGTGACACCAGCCTGCCGCGCGG
>JBDSME010000406.1:0-5407 GCA_039916065.1 Polyangia bacterium | reverse complement strand
ACGGCGGGAGCGGCGGAGGCGGTGCTGGCGGCGCTGTTGACATACTGGGCCACCAGCCGTCCCAGCCGTGGCACGGCTGCCTCGACGTTCTTCTTGGCCGTGGGCCGAAGCTTCTCGTAGGCCTTCTTCACGGTCGGATTCTTCGCACCGGCGGCCCGCTCGTCGCTGGTGGCCAGCAGCGCATCGGCGACCAGCGACGCCTTCCCATTCAGGAACGCCCCCACAGGCTCGTTCTTCTGCTGGGCCTCCGTCACGAACGGCTCCAGCCGGCGTACAAAGTCGTCCAGCATGTGATCCACCGCCTCGGCGATGAATCCAGGCTTCACCGCCTTCACCACCATGTAGGCACCTTTGATGGCCAGGCCCGACAGACCGCCCTTCGAATCGACCTCCTCGTCGACCAAGCGCACGCAGTCCGTCACCACCTTCGGCCGCGTGCCGGGAACAAGCAGGATTCCGCTCAGTGTGCTCATGGCGGCGGACTTTAGCATCGGTTTCGAGGAAAGGCCCTCGGTCGTGTTACGGAATACGAGGGGAGAGGACGGAAGCACGGCGTGAAAACACCATCGGCACGGCTGGCCCTGGGCGTCCTCACCGGCGTCAACCTGCTCAACTACGTCGACCGGTACATTCCCGCCGGCGCCATGCCCCTGATCCTGGCCGCCTTTGGTGCCTCGGACGCGCAAGGGGGCCTGTTGCAGTCCCTGTTCATGTTGCCTTATGCCCTGGTGTCGCCGCTGGCGGGTGCGTTCGGCGACCGTTCCCGTCGCTTCGCCATCGCCGGCGCGGGCGTCCTCATCTGGAGCGCCGCCACCTTCGGGTCCGGACTGGCGCCCACCTTCGCGGTGCTGCTTGCCGCCCGCGTCCTCATCGGCGTGGGGGAGGCCAGTTACACGGTGGTGACGCCATCACTGATTGGCGACTATTACCCGCCCGAACGGCGGGCCCGGGTGCTGGGGATCTTTTACGCCGCGCTGCCCATGGGGTCGGCCATCGGATTCGCTGTCGGCGGCGCGGTGGGCACCCACCTCGGCTGGCGCTGGGCCTTCTTCCTGGCCGGGGTTCCCGGGCTGGCGCTGGCGCTGTTGTTGATGATGTTCGCGGATCCACCCCGGGGAGCACAGGAGGGGACCCGGACCATCAAGCGTCCCTCGCCTGCCCCTGTTGGCGGGCCCGGGCCCGGTGCCGCCACCGCCGTCGCCGAGCCGGGCGCGACCGGCCCCTCGCGTCCGGCGGCGGGCTGGCGCGCGCTGGCGGCGCGGCCCAGCTACGTCTTCAACGTCGCGGCCCAGACGATTTACACCTTCTCCATGGGCGGGCTGGCCGCCTGGATGCCGACTTATTTTGCGCGGGTGCGCGGGTTGCCGCTGGCACGCGCCAGCGTCACTTTCGGCGCCATCGTCTGTCTGGCCGGTTTCGTGGGCACGTTGCTCGGTGGACAGCTCAGCGACAGCATGTCCCGCCGCAACAGCGCGGCGCCATTTCTGCTTTCGGGAGTGGCCCTGGTGGCGTCGCTGCCGTTCACGGTGCTGGCCATCATGTCGCCGACGCCTGCTATCTTCTGGCCGGCGATGTTCCTGACCCTGACGCTCCTCTTCTTCAACACCGGACCGCTGAACGCGGTGATGGCGAACGTTCTGCCACCCGACCTGCGCGCACGCGGCTTCGGGATCAGCACCATGTCAATCCATCTGGGCGGCGACGCTCTATCCCCCGTGATCATCGGCGTGGCGTCCACGCACTTCGGCTTGAAGCTGCCCATCCTGGTCACGGGGATGCTGCTGCTGGTGGCCGGGGTGGTCCTGCTGGCCGGCCGGGGAGCGCTGACACGAGATCTCCGACTGGTGGATGCGGCGTGACCGGCCAAAGACTCAATAACGAGCTGACCGTGGCGCGCCAGGCGGCCATGGCGGCGGCGGCGCTGGTGAAGACCTACGTGGGACGCCCCGTCCGCATCGACAACAAGGCCGGTAACGAGCCCGTCACCGAGGCGGATCACGCCGCCAATCGCTTGATCGTCGAACGACTGACCGCTGCCTTCCCCGGCGACGTGATCCTGTCCGAAGAGATTCCGGACGATGGCTCGCGCCACGGCGCCCCCCGGGTGTGGATGGTGGATCCCATCGATGGCACCAGCGACTTCATCCTGGGCGACACCGGCTTCGCGGTGATGATTGGACTGTGCGTGAACGGCCGACCCGTACTGGGCGCCGTCAGCCAGCCCAGCACCGGGAAGACCTACTCCGGCGTGGTGGGGAGGGGAGCCTGGCTGCAGCGCGACGCGCAGCCCCCCGTCGCCATCCGCACCTCGACCCTACCCGGCGCCCCGGGCATTCGCCTGGTCGCCTCCAAGTCACACCGCACGCCGCGCATCGATGCCATCCGACGTTCCCTGGATATCCAGGACGAGATCAACGTAGGTAGCGTGGGCCTCAAGATAGGTCTGGTGGCCGAGGCGGCGCGCGATCTCTACATCTATACAGGCGGCCGCACCAAGATCTGGGACACCTGCGGTCCGGAGGCCATCCTGCTGGCGGCGGGAGGCCGCATCTCCGATGTTGACGGTCGCCTCCTCGACTACACCAACGCGGATCTGTACAACCGGCGGGGCATCGTCGCGTCGAACGGTCCCCTGCATGGCGCGGCGATCGCCGCCATCGGCCCCGTCCTGGCGAATACCAACATCGACTGACGACGGAGCCGACGCCGGCGCCGCTCCGGCGGGCGTTTCAGCTACCGGCGACCGTCATGCGCGACACCCGGAAGGTGGGGACCTGCACGGAGGATCGGGTGTCCAGATCGTCACCCACCGCGTCGACCGATTTCCACAGCTCGTCGAAGTTGGCGGAGATGGTGATCTCGCTGATGGGGAAGGCCCGCTCGCCGTTCTCGATCCAGAAGCCGCCCGCTCCCTGGGAATAGTCGCCCGTCACGGCGTTGAACCCGAAGCCCATCAAATCGGTCACGTACAGCCCTCGCGGCAAACGCTCCAGCTCGCGCGCCGGGGTTCGTCCAGGGCGCAGGATGAGGTTCGATGTGGTGACGTGCGGTCCCCCGCCGATCCCGCGGCCCGCCGATCCGGTCGACCGCCGACCGAGCTTGCGCGCGGCGAAGACATCACACAGGAACGTCTTCAGCACACCGGCCCTCACCAGGACGTTGGTGCGGGTGGGCAGCCCCTCGCCATCGAAGGGGCGAGACCCGGGTCCACGCGGCAACAACGGATCATCGACGATCTCGCACAGCGACGAAGCGACCGGTGTCCCTTCCCTCTCCGCCAGGTAGGTGCCGCGTCGCCACACCGCACCGCCCGACATCACCCCGGCGAACTGACCCAGCAGGCCGCGACCGGCCTCCGGAGAAAAGACCACCGGCACCTCGCAGGTGGGGATCTTGCGAGAGCCGAGCTTGGCCAGGGTTCGTCGTGCCGCCTCCAGGCCCACCTCTTCTGCGTCAGCCAGGCCGGCGGCGAAGCGCGACGAGGTCCAGTACACCCCGTTCCGCTTCTTGCCCCCGGTGTCGTCGCAGATCGGTTCCACCGCGAACGAAACGTTGGTGCCCCGGTACGATCCGGAGAATCCCGCCGAGCTGGCAAAGGCGGTGGCGCCGATGGTGCGGCCGAACACTGCCCCATCCGAATTGGTGACGCGCTTGTCAAGCTTGAGCGCGGCCGCCTCACCGCGCCGGGCCCGGGCGATCGAGTCGGCCACCGTGAACGCCAGAACGGCGTCGTCCCACAGGTCGAGCTCGGGAATCTCCCGCGCCAGCTCGGAGGCCTGGGGTAGGTCAGCCAGCGGCTCGGGCTCCGCCAGCAACACCAGCTCCACCGTCTCTCGGGCCAACTTCGCCAGGCCAACGTCGGACAGGTCCGAGGTGTAGGTCACCGCCGCCCGGTGATCCTTCAGCACCCGCAACCCCAGCCCGCGGCTGCCCGCCTCCTTCACCAGCTCAGGCTCGCCGAGGCGAACCTTCACCTCCAGCTCCCGGCCGTCGCGCACCAGCACCTCGGCGGCGTCCGCGCCGGCAGCCATGGTCAGCGACAGCATGCGCTCGGCGTACCTTTGACACTCCTTGGCCTCCGGAAGCGGTCGCGCCGCGCCCGAGATGTCCCCCACCACGGCGCTCATTCGGAGCGCGCCCCGGCTGCGCGCGTCCCACCGACGGTGATTTCGGAGATCTTCAAGGTGGGGGTGCCGATTCCCACCGGCACGGACTGACCGTCCTTGCCGCAGGTCCAGGTCCCATCCGACAGTCGGAAGTCGTGGCCCAACATGGTCACTTTTCGCAAAACATCCGGGCCGTTTCCGATCAGGTTCACCCCCTTGAGGGGGGCCGTCACCCGGCCATCTTCGATCAGGTAGCTTTCGGTCAACGAAAACACGAAGTCTCCGTTGGAGATGTTCACCTGCCCGCCCGAGAAGTGCTTGGCGTAGACGCCGCGCTTCACCGAACGAATGATGTCCTCGGGGTCATCCTGGCCCGGTGACAGGAAGGTGTTGGTCATACGCGGCATCGGTTCGTGGCGGAAGCTCTGTCGGCGTCCGTTTCCAGACGGGGGGATCTTGAAGTGTTGCGACGACAGGCGGTCTTGCATGTAGCCGACCAGCACCCCGTTTTCGATCAGGACGTTGCGCCGTCCCGGGTTCCCTTCGTCATCGACGTTGATGGAGCCACGGGCGTGCCCCATGGTGCCATCGTCGATCACCGTACACAGGGACGAAGCCACCTTCTCGCCGAGCTGATCGGTGTAGTTGGAGGTCTTCTTGCGGTTGAAGTCCGCCTCCAGTCCATGGCCCACCGCCTCATGCAACAAGATCCCGGACTCGCCAGCCCCCAGCACCACCTCCATCGGTCCGGCGGGCGCATCCACCGCGTGCAACATCCCCAGCGCCAGACGCGCCGCCTCGCGGCCGTGCTCCTCGGGGCTCTGACCGGGACGCAAAAAGTACTCCAGACCAAAGCGGCCAGCCCCACCCGATCGGCCACCTTGCCGCTGCTTGCCATCCTCCGCCACGGCACTGACCCCGAAACGAATCATCGGCTGGCGGTCATGTGCGAATGCACCTGCTGACGACACCACCACCACCTCGCGCCACTCCTCCACCAGCGAGGCCTCTACCCTTACGATGCGGGGATCGGCGGCGCGCGCCGCGGCGTCAGCTCGACGCAACAGCGCGATCTTGTCAGCGCCCGCTACATCCAGCGACGATTGCTCGATGGGGTAAAAACTGGGCAGCACCAAAGTCTTCACGGAGACCGGCCCCGGCGCTCCTCCGCTGGAGGCGATCTGCGCGGCCGTGCGGGCCGCATCCAGCATGCGCGCTTCCGAAAGTTCTTCTGTGTAGGCGTAACCGGTGGCATCCCCCTTCAGCACCCGCACCCCCAGTCCCACCGTGACCCCGCGGCC
>JBDSME010000405.1:0-5733 GCA_039916065.1 Polyangia bacterium | reverse complement strand
AACCCGCCGCGTCCAATCCCGCCCCGCCGCTCGATCCGGGCTGGGCTGTCCCTTTCTTGCAGCGCCTGCTGGAGAACGAGCGGGCGGTGCTGGCACGGCTGGATCAGATCGATATCTCGGCGCTGCGCCTGCTCGGGCTGTTCTCGGTGGAAGGGGGGCTGCCCGATCTCGTGGACCTTTACCAGGTTATCGGCGCGATCGGGACGGCGGACATCGTCGACTTCTCCTTGCAGCTCCTGCCGTCCCTGCTCGAGACCAAGCGTCGCCGCTCCGTGCAGCGCTTCTCCATCGACGGCTACGCATCGGTGGAGCGGCGCGGTTCCATTGATGCGTTGTTGCCCAGCGAGCTGGCGCACGACGAGGAGGTGTTCGCGCAAAAGGCACTGTCCGACGACCTGCTGTACTACGCGCGCGAGCGCGCCCCCGACGCCGGGCGACGGCTGAACCTGCTGCTGGTGGATGCCAGTGCGTCAATGCGCGGCGCGCGCCAGGTGTTTGCGCGGGGCCTGGCCCTGGCCCTCTGCAAGAAGCTGTCGTTGCTCGGCGGCGAGGTGTGGCTGCGCTTCTTCGACAGCAGGTTGCACGAGCGCCTGGACGTGGGGCGGGCGCCGGGCCGCGAGCTGCCGCGCCTGCTGTCCTTTCGTTCGGAACGGGGGCGGAACTACCCGCGGGTGTTCGGCGACCTTGCCGCCGACGTCGGGCGGCTGCGGCGCGAGGAGGGGCGGGACATCGCCGTCACCTTCATCACCCACGCGGAATGTCACATCCCGGTGGCCACTGTGGAGCAGCTCGCCAAGGACGCCTCACTTTACGGAATCTTTGTGCTGCCGTCCCGGACCATGAACCTCGAGTACTTGCCGCTGCTGCACCGTCATCAGATCGTCACCGCCGAAACCCTGGCCCGCGCCGCCTCCAGCCGTCGGCGGGCGCTGGAGATCGTGGAGGATGCGACGGCGGCCTCCTCCACGACGAAGGCCGCAGCCGGGTCCGCGGCGGCGACCGTGCCGCCGGCGGTGAGCCGGACGGGGCGCGGGGGCTCCGATGCCGACGCGTGAGGAGGTCGACCTGAAGGAGCAGGCCGACCGCGCCTTGCGCGCCGGTCGGCCGCGCGATGCCCTGGTTCTGTACGGAAACCTGCTGGCGCGCGTGCAGGCGTTCGGCCCCGGCGTGTATGACGGCTGGCTGGAGGGGGCCCTCGGCGCGTATCAGGTCCTGGGCCGCCGCCGCGAGGCTGGTTACGTGTTGCTGGCGTTGCGGCGTTTTCTGGACGCGCAGCGGACCTTCTCCGCCACCGAGCGGCCCCTCGAGTGGGCCCTTTGCGCATCGAAACTGGGACAGCATGCCGAGGCCGCGCGGGTGCTCTCGGCAGCCGGCCATCCGGCGCTGGCCGCCGTGGAGCTAGACAGCAGCGGCGCCCTGGCGGCGGCGCGTGGGGAATGGCAGCGCGCGCTTGATGATCCGCGACTGAATGGACATCGCTATGAATCGGCGCTGGTTCATTTCAACCTCGGCGAGTGCCTGCTACGTCTCGGGGAGCGGGGCGAAGCCGAACGGCATCTGGCAGCGGCGCGCCGTCATATCGAGGAGCTGGCCGACGATTTCGAGAGCCGCGGCGATCGCGAGCGGGCCTTCGACTGTTACGGCGTCCTGCTGCGCATCGGCAAGGACACCGGGTCGTTCGAGAACGTGGCCGAAGGCTACATGAACGCCATCCGCCTCCTTGCTGTCGATGATCAGAAGTTCTACGTCCTGCAGTACTACGACGATTTCCTGACCTACGCCGCGGAACGCGGGGAGCTCTACGCCGCTGCCACCCTGGCCCGCGAAGCCGCCGACTACAGCGCCAAGAGCGCGCTGGTGTACGACCGTTACTATCTGGGGCGGGCGGCCACCCTCTGGTCGGACACCGCGCGACAGAACGAAGCGGCCGGCGGCTCTCCCGACCTGTCCGAAAACGCGCTTCATGCGGGCATCGACGCAGCCACCACTCTCGGTGATCTGGCGGTGGTGGCCAAGCTGTACGAACAGCTCGCCGAGTTGCGGTTGCCCGCCAAGAAGCGCGAACGATACCGCGCGCTCGCGCAACGCTATGCCGTCGGCAACGTTCCGGTACCGCCGGCGGTGGCTTTTCCGGATTACCTGCGCCGGCCCGGCGCGTATCAGGATGTCTGGCGTCAGGATCTCATCGAATGGGAGCTGGATGGCGAACCAGCGGCGGTGCTGGCCCGCCTGGTGGTCGAGCGAACCGATCACGTCCGATTCTCTCGCCTGGCGCTGCGCGCGCTCCTGCTGGTGGGCAGCCCCGGGTTCGCGCTGGACGATGCCCCGAGCGCGGCTGACCTGGCCCTCGCCCTGGGCCGCATCCAGATCTACGAGGTGCTGCGCCCGATGGAGCGGTTGTACGAGCACAACCCATCGTCCGCGGTCCGGGCCGCGGTGATGACCGGAGTGGGGCAGGTCTACTGCCGCCGCAGCTTCGGATTGGTCCGCCAGGGGCTACAAGACCCGGCGCCCGAGGTGCGGGACCAGGCTTTGCTCGCGCTGCGTGGTCTGCGGTTCCGCGACGGGCTGGATTCCTTGATCCGGATCTTTCGCGAGACCCACGAGGAGCGGGTGCGCCTGGCCACGCTGGAGACCATCGCGGACATCGGCTCCCTGGAGGCCGCCATGTTTCTCCTCGACGCGGTCCTCTACGAAACCGGCATGGTGCAGCAGACCGCGGAGAAGCGGCTGCGAGGCTTGAACAGGGACGACCTCGGCCCCGCGTTGCGCCAGATCGTCGATGTCGATTCGGGCGCCAACCCCGCCTTGCGGCGCGTCCTCGACGCCGCCAACGAACCGCAGACTTCTGAATAGCGGATTCTGTTACTCGCCCAGAACCAGGCCGGCGCGGGCGTCCCTGGCGATCACGGAGCTCACCCGGGTCGCCACCGTGCTGTCGCTCCAGAGCAGGCCCACCTCGCGGTTGTCGTCCAGCGAGGCCCGGGTGAGGTTCATCGAGCCGAGGTAGACCTGCCTGCCGTCCACCACCATCGCCTTGCCATGAACCGTCGGGGTGAGCAGCACCCGGACCGTCACGCCCCCCGCGGCGAGTTTTTTCAGCGCGGCGGTGGTGGCCAGCGAACGATTGGTCGCCGGTGCGACCACGGTCACCAACACCCCGTCCCCGGACGCCGACAACAGGCGCGCCACCAGGTCACCGTCCGATACCTCCTCGACCTCCACCACGATCGAGGTGCGGGCCGCGCTGATGCAACCGCCCAGTCGAGCGCGCGCGTTGAGCGGCGACACCAGCAGCGTCCGCCCCCTCGCACCCGTGGCTCCCTCTCCGCCCGGCGCGGACTCGGCACCGATGGCATCGGCGCTCCAGATTGCCTCGACCCGCCGGACTTCCGTCGGATCGTGGTCGACGACCACGTACTCCCGATTGCCGCGCAGGCCCGACGCGGTCAGGTTCAGAGTCATCACCCAGGCGGTGGTTCCGTCGATCAGCATCAGCTTCGCGTGTACCAACCCCACCGCCCGGTGAGTCCAGCGGACGTCCATCCCGTTGGCGCTCATCACCGCGAATGCAGCCTGATTCGCTGCCTCGTCGCCATAGGGGGCCGGTTCCAGCAGTACGCGAACCTCCACCCCGGCGGCGTGCGCTTGAACCAGGGCGGCCACTGCCTCCGACGCGGTGAGCAGGTACATCTCCATCCAGATGCGCCGTCGCGCCGAGCGGATCGCTTCCAGGATCGGGGTGGCGTCCTGGTCCGGGAGCACCATCACCGTCACGCCGCGCGCGGGATCAAGCGCTGCCTCGGCGGGGGAGGCGGGTGGTGTCAGACCACAGGCACAGGCGAGCCCGACCGCCAGCGCGCCCACGCGCATGACGGCGGTTGGTGCGACGTCGGAAGGACGACAGAACGCGGCAGGCCGCCAGCGGGGCATGGCGATTTATCGCGCGCGGTCGGCTGGGGTTGCGCGTCAATTGCTGGGTCACGGCAAAGTGTTGGTGGGTAAAAGTGATGTTGATCTTCATGGCCGGTTGGGTGAAGACTTGCGTGTGCGAGGGTTTTCCGTGGATGGGCGTGACGATTTCTACCGGAAGCTGGTGGAGGCCGTTCCCATCGGTGTCCTTGTCTGGCGCCTGGAGACGCCGGACGATCCCGACTCGCTGACCTTGCAGGAGATGAACAAGGCGGCGTCCGTCCTGATGCACGTGGACCGCGAGGCCGTGCTCGGTCAACGCATCGACCAGGTCTTTCCCGACTCACCGGCGGAGCGCCGCGGCCTCTACGCCCGGGTCGCGCGCGGCGAGTTGCCCGGTCAACACCTGGGGGATGTGGAGTTTCGACCCGGGCACTCCCGTGCCCAGGGAGGCCCCACCGAGGTGGTGTCTCTGACCGTGGTGTCGCTGGCTGCCGGCCATGTCGGCCTCCTGTTCGAATGTCTCACGGCGCAGAAAGAGGCGCAGCAGAACGCTCACACGCTGAGCGCCTTCCTGGATTCCATCATCGAGAACATCCCGATGATGGTGTTCGTCAAGGAGGCCCGGAACCTGCGCTTCGAAAGGTTCAACCGGGCCTGCGAGGAGGTGGTGGGGTTGCCGCGCGAAACCGTGCTGGGGAAGAACGACTACGACTTCTTTCCCAAGGACCAGGCGGATTTCTTTCAGGCGAAGGACCGCGAGGTCTTGAGCAGCCGCGCCCTCACCGACATCCCCGAGGAACCGATCCAGACGCCCCGGGGTCAGCGCTGGCTGCACACCAAGAAGATCCCGTTGTTCGATCAGCTGGGGGCGCCGCAGTATTTGCTGGGGATCTCCGAGGACATCACCGCCCGCAAGGAGGCGGAAGAGACCCTGTTGCGCGTTCACCGCGAACTGGAAGAACGGGTGGTCGAGCGCACCGCCGCGCTCTCTCGGGCCAACGCCGAGCTGAAGCAGGAGATCGCGGACCGCAGGCGCGCCGAGGAGGCCCTGCGGCAGAGCGAGGAGCAGCTCCGCCAGGCGCAGAAAATGGAAGCGATAGGCCGGCTGGCTGGCGGCGTGGCGCACGACTTCAACAATCTGCTGTCGGTCATCCTGAGTTACAGCGGCATGATTGTTGACTCGTTGAAACCTGGCGATCCGCTGCGTGCGGACGTGGAGCAGATCGCCACCGCCGGGATCCGCGCCCGCGATCTGACCAGGCAGTTGCTGGCGTTCAGCCGACAGCAGCTCATGAAGCCGGAGGTCATCGACCTGGGTCTGATCGTGCTGGCGCTGGAGCCGATGCTGGCGCGGCTGCTGGGCGAGGACATCGAGCTGCGGATCATCCGTCCGCTCCGCCCGCGCATGGTCAAGGCTGACCCGGGACAGATCGAGCAGATCATCATGAACCTGGCGGTGAATGCTCGGGACGCCATGCCCGCCGGCGGAAAACTGGGCATCGAGACCTCCGAGGTGATCCTGGACGAAGACTACGCGCGCGATCACGTGGGCGTGACCGCTGGCCGCTACGTGATGCTGGCGGTGAGCGACACGGGCGTGGGCATGGACAAGGCTCTCCAGACGCGGATCTTCGAGCCCTTCTTCACCACCAAGGAAAAGGGAAAGGGAACCGGCCTCGGTCTTGCCACGGTGTTCGGGATCGTGCAGCAGAGCGGCGGGCACATCTGGGTGTACAGCGAGGAGGGGAAGGGCACCAGTTTCAAGATCTACCTGCCCCAGACCGACGAATCGCGCCGCCCGGTGGTCGGCTATCAGCG
>JBDSME010000404.1:0-5376 GCA_039916065.1 Polyangia bacterium | reverse complement strand
ACGAACAGAACGACCACGCCTGGTTCGTGGGCTTCGCACCGGCAGGTAACCCGCGCGTGGCCTTCGCCGTGCTGGTCGAGCACGGAGGGCACGGCGGCGAGATCGCCGCGCCGCTGGCCATGCAGCTCCTTCATGACTATTTCGAAACGGTGGCCCCCGCCGATCGGGTCGCCCCCAAGGTGGGGCTGCCGCGGCGGCACTACAGCCTGACCATGCCCGTGCGTGCTTCGGGCGCGGCCGCCAGGGGAGAGCCGCGCTGATGGCGTTGCGGTCGATCTCCTGGAGGAAGCTGCGCTTTCGCTTCGACTGGACGCTGACCTTCGCGATGTTTGCCATCATCGCCGTCGGTCTGGTGAACCTGTGGAGCGCCGTTCACGATCGCAGCCCGCACCTGTTCTCCAAGCAGGTGTCGCTGCTGGGGGTAGGGCTGTGCGTGTTTCTGGCGGTCGCCACCGTGGACTACCGCAGCATCAGCCGGTGGGCCTACGTATTCTATGGATTGGGCGTGGCCATGCTGGTGGCGGTGTTGTTGTTCGGGCGCGTGGTGGGCGGCGCCCGCCGCTGGTTCGACATGGGCCCCATGCACGTGCAGCCCTCCGAAGGCGCGCAGTTGCTCACCGTGCTGGCGCTGGGCAAGTACTTGAATGACTGGCCGGCGCTGGAAGGGCGCACTTTCCGCCACCTGGCCATCCCCGTCGCCATCGTCAGCGCCCCCGTGCTGCTGATTGCCCGCCAACCGGATCTGGGGACCGCCTTCCTGGTGTTCCTGATGTTCATCACCGTCATGCTGACCGCGCGGCTAAAGTTGAAAACCCTGGGGGCCATCCTGGGCCTGGCGGTGATTTCAGCTTCCCCGATCTGGCGCTACGGGCTACACGAGTATCAGCGCAAAAGGGTGGAGGCGCTGCTGAACCCGCACGCCGCCGAAGCCTGGCAAGCGCGCCAGGCCCTGAACGCCATCGGCTCCGGTCGTTTCGCGGGCAAGGGCTTCCTGCAGGGCACTCAGATCCGCATCCGTCGCCTGCCGGCGCTGTGGACCGATTTTCCCTTCGCCGTGTGGGCGGAAGAGTGGGGCTTCGTGGGCAGCCTGATCGTCCTGGCCGCCTACCTGGTCTTGATCTTGTGGGTGCTGAAGATTGCCAGCGAGGCGCGCGATCGCTTCGGGGCCACGGTCTGCGTGGGGGTCGCCGCCATGCTCTTCTGGCACGTCGCCATCAACATCGGCATGGTGGTGGGAATCCTGCCGGTGGTGGGCGTGACCCTCCCCTTGATCAGCTACGGCGGTTCCAGCGTCATGACCGTGATGGCCGCCCTGGGGCTGGTCATGAACGTCTCGATTCGTCGTTTTTCCTACTAAAGAAGGCCCCGCGTCAGGCGTGTCTACCGCGAGTCGATGAAATCGGCGATGGCGCCGGCGGCGGTACTACCGCCAGCGCCGCCGCTCCTTGGTGGCTATTCCACGAAGGAGAACATCTGCCGCCCCGTGCCGGTGTCGCAGGTGCTCTGGCGTGCCTTCGTGCCGTTGTTGCTGTCGGGCAACTCCAAGCACTTGTTGGTGCTGAAGAACTTGATCTCGTAGTACGGCAATCCGAGCACCGAAGTAATGGTAGCCACTTGGTCGACATACGACGAGCACGCCCGTTGAGTGACCGTGTTGTTCGCCTCCGCCTGCAGGCAGTAGTTGCCCTGTTTGACGCGGATAGTGTAGTAGCCGCCGCCGAGGGAGATGGCAGTGAAGCGCTGGTTGCCGCCCCCACCACAGCTCCACTGCTGCGCCAACACCCCCGCGCTGCTCCCACCCATGTCCAAACACTTCGAGTTGTTGTTGACCAGCTTGAAATATGTGGCCAGCGCGGTGCTGGGAATCCCCTCCGGCAGAGGCACGGTGTAGTAGCCGGACGCCAGGTTCCTCAGGTCTGCCGCCCGATCTGCCGCCTCGTGGAAGTAGCGTTTGGTGCCACGGGTATCCTGGACGGAAAACGGCCTGCCATCCTCGAAGACTCCAGTCAAGAAGGACGACAAAAGGGAATCTTTGCCCGGGTCTCGTGTTTCGATGTGGAGCGCAATGTTATCCGTTTCGGTGTGGTGACAGCCTTCACAGGTGTTCATCGCAAAGGCATGGCGCACCTCGTTGTCGTCGAAACCTACGTCCCACACTCCGCTGGGTTCGTCGCCTTCCGTTGCATTGACGTCCTTGCCCCCAAGCTTGGGGGTGGTGGTCGTGGGAACGGTGTACGTGTCGTGCAAGATTTCGTAGGCATTGTCGTTGGCCCAGTTCCCCACTGTGCTGTCTTGGGGAGTCTTGTACACACGGCTCGGTGTTTGCTTCACGGTCGCCGGATTGGGGTTGTATCTCGAGTCGGAGACGATCTCCCACTCGCGCAGATGCCAGGCGAACATGCTGCCTCGCTTCTCGTTCGTACGGATCCGGATCAGCTCGCTTCCATTCGGGCGTGGTTGCTCGTCGCGCCCCTTGTATCCCGAACCCTTACCGGCCTGAATGACACCTTGCACTAGGCCATCCAGCTTGTTGAGGTAGGTAGTCGAACCGAGCGTCTCGTTCGCGAGCGCCAGCCACGACTTCGCCCAGGCTACCACGTCGTTCTCCGTCGCGCGATCCACCGCATACTCCAAGATCACCGTGTTTTCCCCAATGGTGGAGCAGCCGTGGGCCTTGTTGTTGTCGACCGCACCGAACACGAACCGCAACTCTCCAGCAAGACCTTCACCGTTCCGGCGGCGCTTGCGAAGGTCGAAACGGGGGACGATGGCCAACAACCGAAAGGGGGCATAGTCCATCTTGTAGGTGGTTTTGCTTCCGCTGTTTGTCTGCCAAGCTTCATTCAATATCTGGCCGGTCGATTTGTTGCCCGGCTCAGCGTTGGGCTCCACTATTTCGCCATTGACCTTTGGGTAGAGCTTTCCATCCATGTGGACCTTTCCATCCAACGGTTCAGTCCACGTGCTCATCCAGCGCTTGACGAAGTTGGATGCCGTCGTGGGTGTGGGTGACGAAGAGGACGCCTGCGTCAGGAGGTATCCCATCGTCCATTTCTTGGAGGCCGCGCCAGCAAGTTTGGTTAGGGGAAGGCACGGATCGGCGGTCCGCCCCACGTTCTCCACGATGGGCAGTGCCGTCAAGATGATGCTCTTTTGCTCCAGATCGTCCGTCAGGCGACCATCAAGAGCACTCCTGGTAACATTGATCTCATCGCCGGGCAGGGGTTCACCGCAGGCGCCCACCATCAAGGGGCTAATCGCCGCGGCGTACAACATCGACGCCTTGGCGGCGCCTCGCCAAGCTTTCCAGTACCTGTCACTTGCCAGCCTCAACTTGCTCTGCATCTCGGGCCTCCTTGATTGGTCGGGGGATAACCGAGGGAAGACCCGCCAGACGGATGTTGTGCGCAATTTGTTTTCTTTTCAGGGGACAGACGCGGCGAGACCTGCCTGGGCGCGATCGGTCCACCAGGGTCGAATTCCCTGCGAAGGGAACCTGGCTTCAGAAGGCGGCGTCCAAGGCTACTGCGCCGGTCACCCCCACCTGGTACGCGGAGACGCGGCGTTCGAAGAAGTTCGCCACTTCCTGGACGTCTTGCAGGTCCATGAAGGGGAAGGGGTTGCGCGCCCCGTAGCGGGGGGCCAGGCCCAGCGCGGACAGGCGCTGGTCGGCGATGAACTGCAGGTACTGGCGCAGCTCCGGGACCGACAGGCCCACCACCCCACCGGAGAGCAGATCCTCCGCGAACTGGGTCTCGCATTCGATGGCCTCGTCCAGCATCTGGTGGATGGCGGTGACCATCTCGCCATCGAACAGCGCCGGCTCTTCCTGGCGCGCCACTCGCACCACCTCGTAGGCGAAGGCCATGTGGGCACTTTCATCTCGGAACACCCAGTTGGTGCCTCCGGCCAGGCCGTGCAGCAAGCCGCGCGAACGCAGGAAGTAGACGTAGGCGAACGCCGCGAAGAAGAACAGCCCCTCCACGCAGGCCGCGAAGCAGATCAAGTTCAGCAGGAAACGGCGGCGGTCCCGCCCGTCTTCCAGTCGCTGCAGCTGCTCCAGCGACCCCATCCAGCGCAGACAGAAGGCGGCCTTGCGCTGGATAGAGGGGATGTTTTCAACCGCCGCGAAGGCGCGGGCCCGTTGCGCGGGGTCTGGCAGATAGGTGTCGAGCAGCGTCAGGTAGAACTGGACGTGCAACGCCTCCTCGTAGAGCTGTCGCGACAGGTAGAGGCGCGCCTCCGGAGCGTTGATGTGGCGGTAGAGGTTCAGCACCAGGTTGTTGGCCACGATCGAATCACCGGTGGCGAAAAAGGCGACCAGCCGTTCCACCAGGTGGCGGTCGGCCGCGCTCATCCGGCGCTGCAAATCGGCCACGTCCGTGGAAAAGTCCACCTCGTCCACCGTCCAGGTGTTCTTGATGGCATCGGTGTACATGGCGAAGAACTGCGGATAGCGCATCGGTCGCAGCGTCAAATTGAGACCGGGATCCAGCAACAGCGCCCGGCGCGGGGTGCTATCGTCGCTTGCCGGCGCAAGGTGTCCACTGACGGGGGAAAGACTCATTGGCAGGCCTCGCAGCTTTCGGGGTTCTCCAGCGAGCAGGCGATCGCCGCCGCCGCGGCGTTGTCTGGCGACGCAGGTTTGGGGCCAGGCGGGGGCGTTCTCGGCGTTCCCGCATCGGCGCCACGGGTCGCCACCGTCTTGGCGATCTCCGTGGCGGGGCGCGACCGCAGGTAATAGGTGGTCTTCAGTCCTTTTTTCCAGGCGTAAAAGTACATCGACGAAAGCGCGCCGATGCTCGGGCTCTCCACGAACAGGTTCAAGGACTGACTCTGGTCGATGAAGGGACCGCGCTCGGCGGCCATGTCCAGCAGCGCCCGCATGGGCAGCTCCCAGACGGTGCGATACAAGCTTTTCATCTGGTCGGGCAATCCGGGCAACTGCTGCACCGACCCGTTGGCCTGCTTCAGCGCCGCGCGGGTGCTGTCGGTCCACAGGCCCAGCGCCCTCAGGTCTTCCACCAAAAAGCGATTCACCTGCAGGAAGTCCCCTGATAGTGTCTCTCGCTTCCACAGGTTCGAGACCTGCGGCTCGATGCACTCGTAGCAGCCGGCGATGGATGCGATGGTGGCCGTCGGGGCGATGGCGATCAGCAACGAATTGCGCAGCCCCACGCTGGCCACGCCACGCTTGATAACCTGATAACGTTCCATCTGCACCGGCGCCACCGCCCACAGGTCAGGCTGCAAGGCCCCCGCTGCGGCGCGCGTCTCCGCGAACGCGGGATGCGGTCCCAGCTCGGACGCCAGCTCCACCGATGCCTCCAGCGCCGACAGATAGACCTCTTCCTGGATGCGGGTGGACAGCGCGCG
>JBDSME010000403.1:0-4055 GCA_039916065.1 Polyangia bacterium | reverse complement strand
CGCGGGAGGGCTAGCCCTCCCGCGAGCGGCGAAGCCGCTCTAGAAGAAAAACCGGACGCCGATGTTGGCGTCGATGGCGAACCAGATGATCGGTCCCACGTTGGGCCCGAGGTACAGCAGCGGCGCGATCTCCATGAACACTTCCAGGAAGTTCGGGTTGTTGAACATCAGGTCCAATCCCACCGGCATACGCGGCGCGATGGCGAAATAATCGCGACTGCCGCGCGACCATAGATCCAGGCGGCCGCCCAGGCCGATGTGCCAGTCCAGCTGGGCATTGCCCTTCACCAGATTCGATTGCCACAGGTAGTCGGCGTTCATGGTGAGACGGCCATCGCAGAAGCCGCGCGAACCGTCGTAGGTACAATAGTCTCCGTAATAACCGGCGGCGCCCACCCCGAAGTCCAAGGCATTGGTGCGGCCAATCCAGTACTTGCCCACGAACCCGGTGGGATTGCCCAGCTCGATGCCGAGACCGAGGTTTCTTCCGTAACCGACCTCCGTCGCTCCTGCCGGGGCGACCAAGGCCGACACCAGAACGGCCGCAAAGCTTGTGATTGCCACCAGGCGTTTCATGGCGGTGAGTGTACGACGAGATCTCATCATCGAAACCCCCATGATGTCTTTTTGGGCGCGCCGCAAGTCGTCCCACATACTTGCGTCCGACCGACCATGACCCGCGCTGCTGCTCTTCGTTACCTGCTCGCGCTGTCGGCGCTGACCGGCATGCCGTGCTGTGGTGATCGTCGGCCGCAGCGGAGGGGCGGCGTGCCCGGACAAGGCGCGGCAAAGGCCATCGCGCGTGCGAAGGTCGCGGCGTCCAGTGGCGTCCCCGCGTCGCCGCCCCGGTCGCCGCGGCACAACGCCGATGCCTTGCCGCCGGCTCCAGCAGACCTGCCCGGGCCGCGGCGGGCCCTGCAGATCACCGATGGGGTGGAGCGGATCGTCGATGTCGACGCCGCCCGGCACGCCGGGCTCACTCTGGTGGACCTGTCCGACGACTGGGCGCCGATCATCTTCGCTGATGGCAAGGTGGCCAATGGCACGCCGGCCAATGGCACGCCCTTACCCAACCAGTATCGAGCGGTCTTTCAGGGATTGGCCAATGACCGCACCGATGGTGACGGGCAGCCACTGGCAGGTGGCGAGAAGAATTACCTGGAGCTGCTGGGAGTCCCGCCGTCGCTGTCGGTGGTGCGGGCGCGCATGCTCCACGACGCCGCGCGCACCTGTGAAGACGTGGACAGGGTCAGGCTGCTCGCGGTCCCCGAGATCTCCACCTGGGGCGCCACCACCGAGCAGAAGGAACTGGCGCGCCATGAGGCACGCGGCAAGCGCCTGGAAGCGGCGCGACTGGCCGCCGGCGCCGCCGCACCGCTCGCCGCCGCCGCGCCGGTGGGTGTCGCCCCGTCAAAGGTCGACCCCAAGCTGGCCAGCGAGCTGAAAGCGCACCTGCGTTTCGCCGCCGAGCGTGCCGCCTTCGCCGAGGTGGAAAGGCGCGTGCTGTGCGAAGGGCTGATGGTGGCCAGCCGCCACAAGGCCGGTCGCTACGACACGGTGATGCGGGCGGCCGTCTACGATTTTCAGCAGAAGCACGCGGTGCTGGCGCAGGGCGATCTGAACCGCGCCACCCTGGAGGCCATGGCCAAGGCGCCGCTGGCGCTGGATTTTGCGGCGCTGCGGCGGGTGTTGACCGAGCGGGCGATTCACGCCGGCGGCGGCATCATCGAGGATGGGACCGCGACGGCCACCGCCTTCCCCACGGCCGCGGGGGCTCCTCTGGAACCGGCGACCTACCCGGGCAGCGACGGGGGGAGGCACCCGGTGCCCAACCTGGCCGCCGCCGCCACCGACGCGGTGCTGGAGGCACTGGACCTGGTCACGCCGGAGGAGGCGCTGGCCTTCTTTCAGCGGCACCCCGCGGCCGACTTCGCCCACCTGCAGGTGGCGGCGCGATTCCCGCCGCTGCCGGAGTACTACCAGGGCGGACGGTCCCTGGAGCTTTCAGCGGAGATCGATCGTGGCGACGTCTGGTACGACTTTCCCTTCGATGCCAGTGGCAACCGCGTCTATCAGCCGCGCGATCGCTTCCCCACCTTCACGCTATTCGTGAGGTGGCGCGGGGAGAGAGTGCCCCTGGTGCGCTGGCGGACCACCGTGGGGAGCTGGCGTTCCGAGCTGGCGTCCGACGGTCAGGAGTACTACTCGTTCAAGATCTCCGACGTCGGACCGCGCGTGTGGCGGCACGTGGTGGCGGCGCCGGTGTGGTTGCCACCCGCCTCGTCTCCGCTGGGATCGATGGTGAAAGAGAAACGGGTCAACGGCGCGTTCGTGAACGTCACGAACTACGACGAGACGGGCCCCGGGTACCTGTCCGCCTACGGACTGGTGGCCGCCATCCACGAGGGGGTGCGCCGCGGTCCCGAGGGAACGACCTTCTCGGACAACGGCATCCGCACCCACGGATCCTTCGACTACCTGTCGCTCCGCGGCCGGTTCTCGCACGGGTGCCATCGCCTCTACAACAATCTGGCCGTGCGCCTGTTCAGCTTCGCGCTCAACCATCACAAGGTTCGCGTGCTGGGACCGGTGGCTCTGAATTTTCGCCGCACCTTCTGGTGGGGGGGCGACCTGTTCGACCTGCGTCTGCCCAGCCGGGGTTTCTATTTCGAGATGGACCCCCCGATTCCCGTGGAGACCCTGGAGGGCCGGATCCGTGGCATTCGACAGACGCCAGTGGTCGGTTATGTCCAAAAGCCAGGGGTGAAGTACATAACGGAAAAGCCGCCCGCGCTCGACGAATCCCCGGAGACCAAGGCCGCCGGCGGAGATGAACCGTGACGGTTACCGTAGTGTTGCGGCCTCCGCGACGGCGCGGCACGAGATGGCGCGACAGAAGATGGGTCGTGGCCGCCACTTTGTGGTGCGTTACCGCAGGGCCAATTGCCCTCGACAGCGGCGGCTGCCGGCGCACCCCTGCTCACCACGCGGCGCCAGCTGGTGGGCGCGCCGTAGGCGCAGGGTGGCGCGCCGCAGGCGCAGGGCGGACCGCTAGCGTCGGTGGCGTTTCCGGAGCCGTCGGCCAGTCTGCTGGCGACCATCGCCCCGCGGCCGTCGTGGTGGTGGCGCCGGCGTCGGCGCCTGTCCAGGTGCTCAGACCCGCCTCCGCCATCGCTTCCGCTTCCTTGGCCGTACCAGGCGCGCCGCTTCCTGAAATGGTGACGGTGAAGATCGTGGTGGATCCCCCCCAGCGCGCTCATGTCTTCTGGGGCGTCAAAGATCTGGGGCCGGCACCCCTGGAAATACGGCGTCCGCGCGGATCGGGACCGGTGGATCTGATTCTTCGTGCCCCTGGCTATCTCACTGTCCACACGCGCGCATTCACCGAAAGGGACGATAAATTGGCTTTCAAACTGGTGCCGGAAACTGAAGCGGCGCGCATGTTTGGGTACCATCCGCGCGAGCTGCCGCGCGAGCTGCCGCGGCAGCTGCCGCACCAAGAGCGATGAGGTGCCTCGATTTCTCCCACCCCTACGTCAATGTGCGCCGACCCCTGGTTTTACCGAGAATTTACGATCTTTGTTCTTCCCAGCCTCGATTTTGTCCCGTACAGTCCACGCACCAAAAACTTGTCGCCACGAAATCGCAGATTTCGATGTTTGGGCGGCTTCAAAATTCATCCGGCGCGACCGGAAAAGAGGAGAACCGATGGCCAAGGTTATGTCCAAGTCCGAGCTCATTTCGAAACTCGCTGACGAGCACTCTGACAAGCTGACCCGCAAGGACGTCAAGTCCGTCCTCGAGTCGCTGTGCACCATCGGCTACAAGGAGCTCAAGAAGAGCGGCGTATTCCTGGTCCCCGGTTTTGCGAAGTTCCTGGTGATCAAGAAACCGGCCACCAAGGCCCGTAATGGCATCAACCCGTTCACTGGCCAGCCCACAGTGTTCAAGGCCAAGCCCGCACGCAAGATCGTTCGCGCCCGCCCCGTCAAGGCCGCCAAGGACGCACTCGCCTAGCAGAGCGGCTTCGCCGCCGCAAGGGGCCTCGGAAGGCC
>JBDSME010000402.1:0-2530 GCA_039916065.1 Polyangia bacterium | reverse complement strand
CGTGCGATCCATTCCTTGGAGATGGGCGCCGTGCACAGCGCCGAGATCTCGCCCGCCAGTGCCGCGTCGGTGGCTGCCTGCAAGTAGTCGAGCTGGGCGCGCGCCGAAGCGAGCGTGGGTCGGCCGGCGACGATACCCCCGGACCCTCCAGGCGGTACGGGCTGGACGCAGGCCGCATCCGGTGCGGGCAAGCCGATCCCGCGCGCCGTGGCGGTCAAGATGTCGGCATCGCCAAAGACGCGCACGTTGAGCCCGGGCCGCGCTGCCAGGGCCCGAACCACCAGCTCTGGTCCAATTCCCGCAGGATCGCCCATGGAGATCCCGACAGCCCGCCCCGGCGAGGCGTCGCGTTGACGGGCATCGCCTTTCAGACCTGATGTGAGCTGCGCCATCCCGGAAGATGATACGCAATCGCCGCAAATAATTCGGGGGGCCGTACCGTCGTAAGAGGATGGGCGTCCCGGTCATCCTCCTTCAGGTTCTGTGGACGATGCGTCTCGCCTGCTGGCCGTTCGAGGTGGAAGGCCAGGGAGCTGACCAGGGGTCCGACCAGGTGTCTGGCCAGGCGCCCCAGGATGACGCCTTGCGCTTCCGGTCTCCTGCCATACGCATCAATGGCCAGGTGGTCGGGGCCCCTCCAGCGGTCCCCCCGGATCCCCCGCCGCCGCCTCCTCTATCCACTCTGCCGGCGTCGTTGCCTCTGTTTCACCAGGCCCGTTACGACATCCGCTATGGAATGCTGGGCTCCGTCGGTACGCTGACGTTTTCGGTGGGTGGCGTCGCCGAACGCCCGGACGGCTCTCGGCTGGTGAAGGTCGAGGGTGCCGGAGCCGGCGCGGTGCTTGGCCTCGGCGCCATCGCCCGAAAGATCGAGGCGGATTTCGATCCCGTCACCTTGCAGTCGCGGCGGTGGTCCATCTTGCGGCTACGCAATGGTCAACCGGACCAGCAGGGCATCCGCGACACCGGTTCGCGCGACGCCGCCGGCGCGCTCTTGCTCGAGCGCACCAGGCCCGGCGAGCCCCCCTCGCGCGAGACGCTGAACGTCAACGTACCCGCCATCCCGACCTCCGACCCCCTGGGTCTGTTGTGGAGACTGCGCACCGCCCCGCCCGACCCGGGGAAAACGGAAGTGCTTCACCTGCTGGACGGACTGGCCCTGTGGCGGGTCCAGATCACCGCGGGCACCGCGCGCGACATCCTGCCCGACGGAAACCGCACGGCGATCCGGCTGGAGGGTCAGCTTGCCCCCATCTTCTTCGACGGACGGCCGGATCCCGATCGCCCCAGCCGCCGCTTCACCCTGTGGCTGAGCGATGCCCGCGATCACCTGCCCTTGCGTCTGGAGGTCCCTGTAGGCCTGGCGGATGTGGTGATGACCCTGGCGGAGGAACGGGTGCTGTCGCCCGGGTAGTCAGCGGCCGGAGGGTCAGCTGACAGGGCCGGTACCGGGCGCGCGCAGCTTGTAGCCGACGTGGCGCACCGTTTCGATCATGGTGCTTCCCGGTCCCAGCTTGGCGCGCAAGCGACGCACGTGGATGTCCACCGTGCGCGTACCGCCGGCATAACGATAGCCCCACACCCGGGACAGGAGCTGCTCCCGGGTGAACACCCGCCCGGGGCGTTCGGCCAGGAACTTCAACAACTGGAATTCCTGCCGCGGCAGCTTGAGGGCCCGGCCACGGAACGACGCCTCCACGGCGACCGAATCGATGACCAGATCACCGATCTTGATGCGACCGGCCGCGCGAAAGGACGACATCCGCCAGTCGAGCTGACGGATGCGCGCGTAAAGCTCGGGCGCCACCACCGGCGCCAGCACGAAATCGTCCGCGCCGGCCTCCGGGTCAAGCCCCGCCAGACGTGACACCTCCACGCACAACAACACCGGGACGTCCGAAAGAGACGCCACTTCGCGAACGCGGCGGATGGCGGCGCGGCCCACCTCCAGGTGGGCACCCGCGTCGACCACCACCACCGACGGGCGGGCTAGCTCGATATCTTCCGGAAGCTGATCGATATCGTAGCCGACAGCCACCACCTCACATCCGAGATCGTTCAGCGCGGACGCGGGCGAATCGGGTTCGGAGACGGCCGTCGTCGGATTCGACGTGACCACCAAGGCTCTCATTTTGGAGATACACTAACAGCCCGGTGGCCCTCTCCCCAACAAAAACGCGAATCGCATACAGAACCCCAAAAGTTTCGGGCTCCGGCGGAAAACGCGGTTTGTACGGAAACAAATGCTGGGAATACTGGCAATCCTCTGGCAGTCATCTGGCAATTCTGGCAATTCTGGCAATTCTGGCAATTCTGGATGGCTATGACAGTTCAGCGATGGAACTGTCGATGCCGCGGATAGTGGCCCCGCTTGGTACCGCACCCCCTGGCAAGATGACCGCTTATCGCACGAGAAACGCGCGGATATTTCCCGCCGGAAACATTTCATCCCGGGCGCTTGGCGTCCCCGGGTCGGAGTGCAATACTCAATCGTGATGGACGATTTCCACTGTTCCTTCTGTGGGAAGCG
>JBDSME010000401.1:0-4383 GCA_039916065.1 Polyangia bacterium | reverse complement strand
CAAATCCAGTTGATCGAAATCCAGGGTCACGCCGACGAGCGCGGCGACGACGCCCACAACCTGGATCTGACCGAACGGCGCGCCTCCGCGGTCAAGCGCGCCATGTACGACCGTGGCGTCGAGCCGGGCCGCCTGAAGAGCCGCGGCTACGGCGAGACCAAGCCCGTCTGCACGCAGCACAACGAGGACTGCTGGAGCAAGAACCGCCGCTCCGAATTCATCATCCTCAAGCGCGCCGACGAAGCCGACCTCTCGGGCGGCGAGGGTCAGTAGGCGGGGGGGCGAGCCCCCCCAAGAAAGGCGGGGGGGCAAGCCCCCCCACCAGCCCCCCCGGACTGCTCAGGTAGTTTGCCGGCGCGGCAAAGCCGCGCCTCCTGAACGAAAATACAAGCGCTGGGGCGCTAGCGGTTCTTCTCTGATCAGAGAGAGGGACTCGCGTAGACAGCGCCGGTATTCCTGTTCAGGAGGTGCGGCTTTGCCGCGCCGGCGAACTACTTGAACTCCGTGGGGGGGCCGGTGGGGGGGCCTTGCCCCACCGCCTTTCCAGCGCCGGTATTCCAGTTCAGGAGGTGCGGCTTTGCCGCGCCGGCAGACTAGTTGAACTCCGTGGGGGGGCTGGTGGGGGGGCCTTGCCCCACCGCCTTCTGAGTCCGTGTGGGGGGCCGGTGGGGGGGCTTGCCCCCCCGCCCCGGGGGGGGGAGAATCTTGATCTAGTGCCGTTGGTTCCTCGAGAGAAGATTGATGACGTCCGGGAGCGGACGAACATCGTCGACATCATCAAGCGGTACGTGGAGCTGAAACGGGCCGGGACGGGGAGTTGGAAGGGGTTGTGTCCTTTTCATGCGGAGAAGACGCCGTCGTTTCACGTACACGAGGCGCGGCAGTTCTTTCATTGCTTTGGTTGCGGAGAGAAGGGGGATGTGTTCGGGTTCCTGGTGAAGATCGAGCAGCGGGCCTTCACCGAGGTGTTGCGCGATCTGGCACAACAGGCCGGCGTCGAACTGCCCGAACGCGAGCCGCTCTCACCCGCCGAACGGCGCGCCCGCGTGGACGCCGAATCGGAACGGGATCGCTTGATGCGGGTGATGGATCTGGCGGCCGGCTTCTTCGAGCAGAGCTATGCGGGTCCAGCCGGGGCGGCGGCCCGCGCCTATGTGGAAGGAAGGGGCATCGGGGCGGAGACGCGCAAGCGCTTCCGCATTGGTTACGCGCCGGCACGGTGGGACGCCCTGCAGGACTACCTGATGCAACAAAAGGTGGCGCCGGCGGATGGCGAACGGCTGGGGTTGGTGGGCACCGGTGAACGAGGGCGATACGATTTTTTCCGCGACCGGGTGATGTTGCCGGTGTTCGATCGCCAGAAACGCGTGATCGGGTTTGGCAGCCGCCTGCTCGATCCCGAAGCCAAGGATCGCAAGTACGTCAACTCGCCGGATTCGCCCCTGTTTCACAAGAAGGAATGCCTCTACGGACTTCACGTCGCTATCGACGCTGTCCGAAAGTCTGGGACGGCGGTCGTGGTGGAGGGCAACTTTGATGTGCTGGCGTTGCACGAGGCGGGAGTGGAGGAAGCCGTCGCCCCCATGGGGACGGCGCTGACCACCGAGCAGGTGGCCTTGCTGGAGCGGCTGGCGCGCCGCGTGGTGGTGGTTTTCGACGGTGACAGCGCGGGCAAGCGCGCCTCCGAGAAGGCGGTCCCGCTGTTCGTGGAGGCGGACGTCGATGGACGGATCGCCCGCCTGCCCGGGGGCGAGGATCCCGATGACTTTGTCCGCAAGAACGGCCTGGAGGCCTTCCAGAAGCTGGTCGAGGGCGCGCGCCCCATGCTGGACCAGTTCATCCAGGACGCCGCCAAGGAGACCAGCGTGCCCGGCCGGGTAGCGGCTCTGGATACAGTCGCGCAGCTGTTGGTAAAGGTGCGCAATCCAACCACCCGCGAACTCTACGCGCGCCAGCTGGCGGTGGTGCTGGGACTGACCAACCAGCAGGTGGGTCGTGCCCTGCGGGAGGCGCAGGAACGTGGGCAGCGCACCGAACGAGAGGCCGACCGGCGCCGCGAGCTCACGGGCCCCGCCGATCCGGGGTCGACATCCGACATTTCCGGCGGCGGAGCAGCGAGCCGCCCGGGTGCCGGCGCGACCGCTCTCCCGGCGGTCCCGGTCGCCGAACGCCCCCTGCCGCGCGACGAACTGGAGCTGCTGGCGCTGATCGCCACCTATCCGGAGCTCTGTGGGACCCCGGACGCCGCCCGGGCCGGCGAGCTGCTGGTCGATCCCGGGGCCCGGCAGCTTTTCAGCGGCGCCCGGGAGGCAATCGCCGAAACCGGCCGCCTGGACGTGCCGGCCTGGCTCGACGCCGGCCCGGCGGATGTACGGCGGTCTCTCTCCCTGGCAATGATGGACGCCGGGCTCTCCCGTGCCGACAATCCCGCATCGAAATTGCGCGCCCTTTCATGTCGGCTTGAGTTGCAGCGGGTGGAAGCCGAGATCTCCATGACGGCGCGGTTGATGGAACAGGCCAGGAACCGCGGCGACGCAACGGCGACCCAAGCAATGATGGTAAGAGGGATCGAACTGGACAAGACCAAACAAGGGTTGAAATCCGCCCTGCAGAGGCCTTGACGATGGCGATGGACGAAGACGACAACGATTCGCATTCGGACCCCGACCGCGAAGGCCCCGTGGGCAAGGAGGGCCCCGCCAAGGAGAGCGAACGCAAGAAGCGTGAGCTGATCAGAATGGGCAAGGCCAAGGGCTTCCTCACCTATGACGAGGTGAACGAGCACATGCCCGACAGCATCATTTCGCCCAACCAGATGGACGATTGGCTGACCACGTTTTCAAGCGAAGGGATCGAGCTGGTCGATGTGGCCACCAAGATCAAGGTGGTGGGCAAGGCGGAAGCCGCGACTGAGGCGGCAGAGGAGGCAGAAGACGAAGGGGAGCCCGACGGCGGCGATGGCGAGGTGAACGCCAAAAGGAAAGAGAAAGAGAAAGAGACGGCTGAGCCGGCCGACGAGGACGAGGAGGAGGACAGCGAGGAGGCCGCCAAGAACATCGACCCGGTGCGCCTGTACCTGCGCAAGATGGGATCGGTGTCGCTGCTCTCGCGCGAGGGCGAGGTGGTGATCGCCAAGCGTATGGAAGAAGGGGAGCGCCGCGTCCTGCAGGTGGTGCTCAACTCGTCGCTGGCCATCGATGAGATCCTGGACCTGGGGGTGAAGCTGCGGCAAGGCCTCATCCGGGTGAAGGAGGTGGTGAAGGACGCCGACGACGAGGAGGCCGAGTTCGACGAGCAGTGGCACGTGGCGCGGGTGTGCAATGCCATCGACAACGTGCGACGCCTGTTCACCGACCACCAGCGGATCGCGGTGAAGTTGGCCGCCCCCGACGCCAGCGAGGCACAGCTCAAGCGCGGCCGCAAGCAACTGGAGACCATCAAGTACGACATCCTGGATGCGTTGGCCGAGATGAGGCTGACCAAGCGCCAGATCGATCGCATCGTGCTGATGTTGAAGGAGTTCGTCTCGCGCATCGAGATCGCCAACATGGAGATCGCCGACTGCGAGCAAAGGACCGGGCTGAATCTGCCTGAGCTCGACAAGACCCTGAAGGACATTCGAACCTCAGAGCTGCGCCAGCGCGCGGTCGCCAAGAAGCTGGGCATTCGGCCCGACGAGATCGAAGAGATGGCCCGCGTTGTGGCCCACGCCCAGAAGAAGATTCAGCGGGTCGAGGAGGACGCCAAGCTTTCGCAAGAGGTCCTGTACGAGACAGTACGCGAGATCGAGAACGGCGAGATCTTGGCCGAGAAGGCCAAGGGAGAGCTGATCGAAGCGAACCTGCGCCTGGTGGTCTCCATCGCCAAGAAGTACACCAACCGGGGGCTGCAGTTCCTGGATCTCATCCAGGAGGGGAACATCGGCCTGATGAAGGCGGTGGACAAGTTCGAGTACAAGCGTGGCTACAAGTTTTCTACCTACGCCACCTGGTGGATCCGGCAGGCCATCACCCGCGCCATCGCCGATCAGGCGCGCACCATCCGCATCCCCGTGCACATGATCGAGACCATCAACAAGCTGATCCGCACCAGCCGATCTCTGGTGCAAGAACTCGGGCGCGAACCGATGCCCGAGGAGATCGCCGAGAAGATGGAGCTGCCGCTCGACAAGGTTCGCAAGGTCCTGAAAATCGCCAAGGAGCCCATCTCGCTGGAGACGCCCATCGGCGAAGAGGAAGATTCACACCTCGGCGACTTCATCGAGGACAAGAGCATCATCTCGCCGGCGGACGCGGTCATCTCCATGAACCTGGCGGAGCAGACCCGCAAGGTGCTGGCGACCTTGACCCCGCGCGAAGAGAAGGTGCTGCGCATGCGGTTCGG
>JBDSME010000400.1:0-2894 GCA_039916065.1 Polyangia bacterium | reverse complement strand
CGGCGCGCTCCAGCTTCTGTTCGATACCGCGCAACCCCACCCGGAGCTGGAGAATCTGGGTGAAGATTCGCTCCAGGCTGGGAATCAAGGTCTCGACCTCGGTGACCGTATGTACACGCCGTGCCATCGAACTACCTTACAACACGAGTTCTCAAGCGCCCAACGCCCCCAGAGGTCCGAGGCCTTTAACCGAGCGACCGTCGAGGCGGGTTCCGATATGCTGTCCGCATGAGAAAGACCGCCGAGACCGCGGGCGAGCTGTCCGGACGGGTCGCTCTGGTCACCGGCGCCGGCGTGCGCGTGGGCCGCGCGATCGCCGAGGAACTGGGGCGCGCGGGAGCGACGGTGGCAGTTCACTACAGCCACTCCGTGAGCGGCGCCCGGGCCACGGCACGCCAGATAGAGGCGGCGGGTGGCAGGGCCCGGATCTTCCCCGCTGACCTGCGCCAGCCGGGCAGCGCCGCCAGCCTGGTCGGTGAGGTGCTGGCCTGGGGGCGGCGCCTGGACGTGCTCGTCTGCAGTGCCGCCGGTTTCGATCGACGCCCCTTCGAGGAGATCGACGCGGACGCCTGGCGAGACATGTTGGCCCTGAATCTGGAAGCCCCTTTTCGGCTGGCACAGGTGGCGGCGCCGGCGCTTCGTCAGCGGCGGGGGGTGATCGTGAATATCCTGGACGTGGCGGCCTTTCGGGCCTGGAAGGGATACGCTCACTACGCCGCCGCGAAGGCGGGCCTGGCCATGGTCACGCGCGTCCTGGCCCTGGAACTGGCGCCCCGGGTGCGCGTGTGCGCGGTGGCGCCGGGCACCGTGGCCTTCCCCCCCGGCTACCCGGCGGTGGATCGGGCGCGGGTGCTGGCGGGGATCCCCCTCGGCCGCGTGGGCCGTCCCGCCGACGTCGCCGGCGCGGTTCGCTTTTTGTGCGGCGCTTCGTACATCACCGGCAGCGTGATCGCCGTCGACGGCGGTCGCATGGCCGGCAGCGTGGGTCCACTCTGATCTGACAGCAAGCCAGCGGCGCCGCGGTCAGAATGAGGGGCGCGGATACAGCGGGGATCGGCGGTTCTTGCCGATGTTCTAACGCATCCCCCGGCAAAACCGGGGGGCGCCCGCATATCCTAGGGCTCGCTGTACTCGATCGAGTTGAGTATTGCGCCATAACCAACGTTGCACTGTATGTCGTAAGCACCTGATCCGTTGTCAGACTTGTTGATGGTGTTTCCCCAGGCCATCCCGCTGGAACCGGTGCTTGCCGATGTCTTCCAAATTCCGACCTTGATGGATCCGTACCTCGTCAGAGACATCGCGATGCAGGAGGTGGACGCGCTGAATCCAGACGGAACAGTGGTTCTGACCGTGAGGTTGCTCATGCCATTGGTGTTTCCGGTGTTGTCTCGGAAGATGGGACACATCACCAGACGCACCCCGCCATCAGATGAGATGTTTTGAACGCCGCTGCCGCTGTGGTACACGCCCTGCCCGTCGGAAGTCTCGGGAGGATAGAAGGTTTGGCAGACATTTCCCGAAAGGATGTTACTGCCGGCGTTGGCGCTCGTGCCCAATCCGAGCAGCAGCGCGACGGTCAGGATGGAACAACCCGAGAGCTTTTTTGCGGTCACGTTCATGATGTCTCCGCTTTCTTTTTCGACCTGGTTTCCGAACTGGTTTGCTGGCTGTGTATCAATCACGGCAGATCTGCCACCAGCTCTTCGGGCGACTTCATGGCGGGCAGATCCGCACCAGGCCTCGCGAAGTAAGCGGTCATCCGATCCGAGCCTTCGGGTACGAAGACACTCACCTGTGGCAGTTGAGGCCCCATTTTTTGGATAAATTCGGTAAGCGCCCTCCTCTTCAGGAGCGGCTCCGAACTCTTCAACTCCATTCGGCAGAGCGTCCGGCCGCACTCCACCGACTGCGCGCTCAACGGAGACAACGCCCGGGTTTCGCGGAGGCTGTTGCGCACGAAGGCCTGGATCTCGTGGCCCCAGGCCAAGTCGACGCCTTCGGCGCGGCGGGTTTCATCGAGGGTGCTGAAATACGAGGTGAACACGCTGGCCTCGAACTCCGGCGTGTAATACCTGTTGATCTTTTCTTCCAGTTGCTTTTGAGCGGCCCCTTTGGCCGCTTCGTCGGCGGCGGCGATCAGAATCTTTCCGCCCGCCTCTCCCCTTAGCCGTTCGGACTGCTCCATCCGCGCCAGGCGCTCGCGCAGCGCCGCCATCTCTTCCGAAAGGTCGGAGGTGGCGGCACCGCTCCCTGCCGTTTGTGTCTGTGGGGTTTCCCGCTCGGCACCCTTTCCGCGGCCGAAATGCCTCGACGCGCTGACGACCACCAGAGTGGCACTCACTCCCGCAAGGAACACACCGATCGCCATCACGCGCGTACTCACGGACGACATCTAACATCGATGACGCGTTTGGCGCACAAGATTTTGTCGCTGGCGCCGTATTTTGGAGCATGGCCGTTAGCAGCCACCTGGCCGCTCCCGGTTCGAAGTGCGAAGTGTGATCGCCGTCGACGGCGGTCGCATGGCCGGCAGCGTGGGTCCACGCTGACCTGAGCGACCAAGCCACGGCGCCCCTGTCAGAACGAGGGGCGCGGATACAGCGGGGGTCGGCGGTTCTTGCCGATGGAGCGGCGCACGTCGACATCGGTGAGCAGCAGCGGAGGCGTCACCACGGATGACGGGACGCCGACGAAGCCGCTCCCCCCGTCCTGATAGTTGTAGACGGTGCTCTCCTTGCCCATCGCCACGATGTCCTTCAGCGACCGCGGCACCAGCCCCTCCAGGGTGAGGCCGCGCACCAGCTCTTCCTTGCCGTCGGCATTCACGCGATAGACCACCAGCGGCTTCACCGACGGGGCCGACCGACCGCTGCCGCCCAGGGAGAACATGG